>DASXMZ010000060.1:0-6447 GCA_036495385.1 Mucilaginibacter sp.
GAAAAATCTCGATTTTAGTATTGACCCAAACATTGATCTCGACCTCAAAAGCTCCTCAAAAAACAATAACAGTGCTACTCAGGACGACAGCCAGCAAAAACAGAAGTTTAAGAGCTACAGCAAAAGTTATCCTATTGATGGGAATGACAGGATAAAGCTAAGTAATCAGTATGGCAAAATAACGGTTAACACCTGGGACAGGCACGAAATTAAGGTCGACGTACAAATTAAAGCGGAAGCCGATGACGATGGTTTGGCTCAAAAGCTTTTGGACGGCGTACAAATACGTGATAGCAAAGAAGGTGACCTGGTATCTTTCCGCACTACAATTGAACCTAATAATAATGGTTCGTGGAAACTATGGGATTGGGGCGGCAAAAAAACGCATAAACTCGAAATAAATTACACCGTATATATGCCCGCCAAAACAGATTTGACGGTGGAAGATAGTTATGGGGGTATCCAATTACCCAACCTGGATGGTAAGGTTAAAATCAGATCGTCGTACGGAAGTGTATTTGCACAAAATTTAAGCAATCCGGCCAATGAAATCGAAGGAAGCTATGGTAGCTTAAAGGTTGGAGTACTTAACGGCGCTCATTTGGATTATTCTTACGGAAGCGTTGACATGGATGAATGCAATAACCTTAAAGCTAATTTAAGCTACGGTTCATTCAAATTGGGGCGGCTGAAAGGCGCCGCCGACCTTGATCTGTCGTACGTGGGAGGCTTTAAAATAGAGGAAATAGTAAACTCATTTAAAAAATTGAATGTAAATTCTTCCTATTCGGGCGTTTCATTGGGTGTACCAGGCGGCAATAACTTCGACTTTGATATTACAACCACGTACGGCGGCTTTAACTATAGCGATGATAAAGTTACCATCACCAGCAAAACACCTCCTGACGGCAGCAAGCACATAGGTCCAACCCGGAATTATAAGGGCCATTTTGGCAAGGAAGGCAGCGATGTGCAGGTAACTATTCACTCTACTTACGGAGGTGTGAATTTTAATTAATAACACGAATTTTTTCGAATTAAGGCGAATTTCAGGGATTGTTTTTGATGGGAAAGGATTTCCGAAGTTTTAAAAACTCAGTAGTAGCGTTAATAAAAAAATTGTCATTGCGAGGAGGAACGACGAAGCAATCTCATAGCTAGGCATGGTCGTTATGCAAGGCGACGAGATTGCCACGCTAGCGCAATGACAATTTTTTTGTTGCTTTTAAAATAGTTTCTCATATTATTCTAACCAATTTTTATTTTACTTATACTTTTTGCTATCATCGCCTTATCCGTCTCCGATTTAGCCAATTTTAACGCGGTTTTTAAATACCCTATTGCCATTTCATTTGCAACATCGGTATATAAATACCCAAGCAAGGAGTAATACAAATGACTGGCTGTGAGTTTTAATTTCTCAGCCTCAACTATAGCCTCTTCTTTGCTGGTTGCTTTTGCCAGTGCGTAGGTACGGTTTAAGGCTGCGATAGGGGAGTAGTCAATTAAAAGCAGCTTATTATAATGCTGTAAAATATTGTCCCATTTTTCTTGTGTATCATCTTTATGGGTATGCCAGTAAGCAATCGCTGCCTCCAGGTGATATTTTGATATTTCTGTTCCGGTTGCAGCTTTGTTTAGAAAAAACTCTCCCTGTACAATAAGTTCCTTATTCCAAAGGGAGGTGTCCTGCTCTTCGTATAAAACAATTTCACCGGTTGCGTTTACCCTGGCTTCAAACCGGGAGGCGTGAAAACACATTAATGATAGCAAAGCGTTTACAGCGGGCTTGTTGGTGCTTTCGTTTTCAATTAACAAGTAATTTAGCCGCATGGCCTCAAGGCAAAGGTCTTTTCTTAAAGTGGTGTTTTTGGATAGAGAATAGTAACCTTCGTTAAACAGAAGATAAATTGTAGTTAGCACCGTCTCAAGTCGCTTATTAATCTCAGCTTGTGCCGGGAACTCTATTTTAACCTTGTCCGTCCTCAGTTTCTCCTTTGCTCTGAACAGGCGTTTGTTGATGGTTTCCTTATTACTCAAAAATGCATCAGCTATTTCTTCAATGCCAAAGCCGCAAAGTATCCGCAATGATAAACCAATTTGCGCTTCCACTGGAATTATAGGGTTACAAATAGCAAACATCATTTGCAGTTGGCTGTCGCTGATATTTTTGGTAGAGAGGTCGATCTCAATTTCGTGTAATTCGGTATTGGCCCTTTGTATTTCAGCCCTAACTTTGTTCGAGAAAATGCCATCTCGTTTTAAATAATCTTTTGCCCTGTTTTTTGCTACGGCGTAGAGCCAGGCAACAGGTTTGTCGGGCAGGCCTTTCATCGCCCATGTTTCTGCTGCAAGCAGGAAGGTTTCACTGGCAATATCTTCGGCAATTTCAATATGCTCAAAGCCGAATAGCTTACCCAGTACGGAAGTTATTTTGCTGTATTCTGTTCTGAATAAATGCGGTATGAGTTCATTGTCTGCCTGCATAACAAATTATAAATAACGGCCTTGTATTTTTCAGTAAAAAAACTGTGTCCTTTGTGAAATCTTTTGTCCCTCGTTGTTAATTTACCACAAAGTTCACGAGGAATTTCACAAAGTTCACAAGGCCAGGCAATTATTCTGTTTTTAATTCAGATAAATGCTTTTGACATAGCACTATTATAATTACATGTTTATCTCAACAATGCCCCTCACTTCTACATTGCCACCCATAAGCAGCACCGGGCAGCCTTTGGCAAGTTCAGTGGCTTCCTGGAGTGAATTTGTTTTAACAACGATATAACCCAGCATAATCTCCTTTATTTCCGCATAGGGCCCGTCTGTTACCACATTGTTAGGGCGTACGGTTGTACCTTCAAAATCGAGCCTGTTTCCACGGCTTGACAGTTTGTTTTGTGCTGCAATACTACTAAACCAGTCTTGCCATGATTTGGAAATATTTTGCAATTGCTCCGGCGATGGCATGGTATCACTTGATTGAGCATTTCTGAAAAGCAACAAAAATTCTTTCATGTTTTTTAATTTAATGGTTTGTGCCTCACTCAGCACTCTTCTTCATTCTTTTGATTACAATGTGCCGACACTTATGCTCTTACGAATTCAAATGCCCCATCGGGGCTATCTATTTGTAGAAAATAATATAAGATCAATTTTTGCCCCGTCAGGGGCTACCCTTCGTGAATTAGGTAACCCCTAACAGGGCGAAATCACAGGTTTTCTACAAGTTCTACAAATAGGTAGCCCTTACAGGGCATCGAAGCTTTGTCTCGAATAAAACACGTATACAAATTTGCGCCAACTCTAAAGTACGGCATACATCGTTGAAAAAGACATAAAGCGCAACCCCGGTAATATCTTTTATGTGTTATTAGGAATTACCGGCCTAACTTCTACATAACCGCCAAGCAGCAGGATGGGGCAACCGGGAGCCATCGCAAAAGCGGCCTCCAGCGATTCCGCTTTTACATTTATAAAGCCGCCCAATATCTCCTTTACTTCGGCATAAGGGCCATCTGTGATCAAGTTGCCAGGTTTTAAAATTTTACCCTCAAAACCCAATCTGCTGCCGCTAACAAATTTTCCCTGTGCGGCAATACCGCCAAGCCAGTTATCCCATTTTTTTGCAAACTCCTGCATTATTTCGGGAGTTGGTCGGTTTTCCCCTGTCGGGGCGTTCCTGAAAAGCATTACAAATTCTTTCATCGTTTCATCTCTATTTTAGTTAGCCATAATAACCGGTCTTACTTCAACATTCCCGCCGAATTTTAAGATCGGACAGCCTTTTGCAATCTCAACCGCCTCATCAATTGTCGCTACTTTTAAAACCGATACACCCATCAGAATTTCTTTTATTTCGGCATAAGGGCCATCCGTTACCACATTGCCGGGCACGACGTTTTTGCCATCCGGGCCAGGCCTGGTGCAGCTAGCTAATTTGCCCTAGTCAGCAATGGTTTCAAACCAATCCGACCATTGTTTTTCTACTGCCTGTGCTTGTTCCGGAGTTGGTTTAAAGTCTCCCGTACCAGCATTTCTGTAAACCATCATAAATTCTTTCATCGTTTTATAGTTTATTTGTTTTTGATCAGATGACGATTGAGGATTTTGAAATTGGACAAAACACCTATTTATTTTCAAACTCTTTATGGTAATAGGCAAAAATGCCTTCAGTATTTGTACCTTGTTTAAAAATGGAGAAGATATCGGAATTTATCAATCGAAATGAAATAAAAATTTCGCGAGTTGGCATGATCGCCATTTTTCTTGCGCTGATCAGAAGTATCAGCGAGCCATTGCATCAGCCAATGAGCCAGGGACGGCTAAAATTATTTCTTATCGGCAGCATAATTGCTGCAGCAAGTTGTTTGCTTATGACCATTTTAGGCTTTTATTCAAATATAAAGGAATAATTGTAACCGCCATAATAACTTTTCTGGGCCTCATCTTATATAAAGTCAGCTTCATGCGGTAATTATTATATTGTGCCGTTTGCATGTTACTTACAGCACCCTGCAAAGCAATCCTTTTAAATACTCGCCCTCGGGAAAGGAAGCCCTTATCGGATGATCTTCGGGCTGGCAAAACTGGTGGATAAACTGTACCTGCTTTCCTGCATCGAGTGCGGCCCATGCCAGTACCTGTTTAAAAGTTTCCATATCCATTGCACCAGAGCAGGAAAATGTCGCCAGCAGCCCACCGTTGTTGATCAACAGCATAGCCAGCCGGTTTAAGTCTTTATAAGCGCGGCTTGCTTTATCAAGCGCCGAACGAGATGGCGCATACTTTGGAGGATCGAGTATAATGATGTCGAACGTATCACCGTCCTCTTTAAATTTCCTCAACTGTTTATTAACATCCGATGTTATGGTTCTTACGTTTCCGTTATCAAAATTATTAAGGCTAATGTTTTCCCTTAGGGTTTCAATAGCCAGTGCTGAACTATCTACAGATGTTACAGAGCTGGCCCCATTTTGTAAACTGTTTAGTGTGAACCCACCGGTATAGCAAAAGCAGTCCAATATTTTTTTGTTTTTTGCGTAGGATGCTACTATCCTCCGGTTATCACGCTGATCGCAATAAAATCCCGACTTCTGCCCTTCGGCTATATTGATATGATAAAGAATGCCATTTTCTTTAACCTCTACACTTTCAGCGGGGTGTTTCCCGGATAAAACAATATTTTTTGTTTCCATCCCTTCATGCGATCTTGATGAGGCGTCGCTTTTGTCAAAAATACCATCGGGTTTAAGTAAGTGCTCCAACTCGTCTATAATCACGGGCATCATTTTTTCCATACCCGAAGTAAGCACCTGTACAGCCAAATAACTGGCATATTTATCCACTATCAAGCCTGGCAGGTAATCAGATTCGCTGAAAATAAGCCTGCAGGTATCGGTAGTACCGTCAGCTAAAAGGCTGGCCCTGCTTTCAACGGCTTCGGCAACTTTGATACGGAACCATTGTTCGTCCACTTCATCTTTTTCACCCCATTCCAGCAGCCGCAAAGCAACTCTCGATTGATCATTATAAAAGCCATAAGCCATAAATTGCCCTTTGGCATCAACAAGGCGTACAATTTCACCATTTTCAGGCTTTCCTTTCACTTGTTCAACCGCCCCGGAGAATACCCATGGGTGGTGGTGTAAAACAGCTTTTTCCTTTCCTTTCTTTAATATTACATCAATCATGCAGTAAAGGTAATAAACCCCGTCAAATCATTCTAAAAGAGGTTGCTTCGTAAAAGGAGAACGCACACAACGGATGCTTAATTTCCGAAACTAAAAAGTTTATAAAAATTCAAATCCAAAATCATTTTACATCCGCTTAACACTATTCACGCAAATTGCTGTTAAACTTGCATTAAAAAAAATACCATTAAGCAAAATTGCAAGGTATCCTGCTTTCGAGCCGGTTTATTACCATTAAAACAAAACATAAATGAAAATCGGAATAGTTTGCTATCCAACCTTTGGGGGAAGCGGGGTAGTCGCCACTGAACTGGGAAAAGGCCTTGCTGACCGTGGACACCAAGTTCATTTTGTTACGTACAATCAACCAGCCAGGCTCGACCTGTTTTCCGAAAACTTATTTTATCACGAGGTATCTGTATCTAACTATCCGCTTTTCGATTTTCCCCCTTATGAACTTGCGCTTGCAAGCCGTTTGGTTGATGTGGTACGTTTCGAAAAATTGGATGTGCTGCATGTGCATTACGCCATACCTCACGCCTCAGCTGCGTTCATGGCCAAACAGATACTTTTAACTTACGGCATATATATTCCTGTTGTAACCACCCTGCACGGCACAGATATTACGCTAGTTGGCCGCGACAGGACCTTTAAGCCAGTTGTTACCTTCTCGATCAATAAGTCAGATGGTGTTACTGCAGTTTCACAGCACTTGCGGAGCGACACTTACGAGTATTTTGAAATAGAAAACGACATA
>DASXMZ010000061.1:0-12187 GCA_036495385.1 Mucilaginibacter sp.
TTCTGCAGTAGAAACATAACCACCGCCGTTGTAACGAAGATCAACCACCAGATCGGTTACGTTTTTGGCGGTAAAATAGCTAAATACCGAATTTAATAAAGGGTCGGCATTGGCATCGGAAGTAAAGCTGTTAAAAACTACATAACCAACAATATGGCCGTTACCCTGGTTAAACACTGTATCTTTTAATACCGGGTTTACATTATAATTTGCTGTGGTTAAATTTATTGTTAAAGTACTACCTGCCGGAGTTAGCACAGTCATAGCTATTGATCCGCTATTATAAACCGCATTACTTACAAAATTTAAGTTAGCACTGGTGCCGGTTCCAAAACCTTTGGCATCGTAAGATATGCTGGTGCTGCCGTTTATACTGGTAATCTGGTAACCGCGCTTTAAACCGGCAAGCCCCGCGGGTGAACCAGGATAAACATATTCAATACGCAGGTCGTTGACATCATTATATTGCACGTCAAAACCGAAATCGCCTTTAACCCCGTTTAATGCAGCCGTTTCTGTACCATCATCAATAAATGAATATTTAGCCTGCCCCGGATCGTTTGAATAATATTCGTAGGGCAAGTTTGTTGACGGGTTTATTGCGTATTGCGATAAAGCGTTGAGTTCGTTTGTCAATGCCGTTAAATCATCTGAGTTGGTATACGAACGGGGCTTAAATGTGGCATAAGTCGGTAAAGACGTATTCCATAAATAATCTTCCTGCGCGTAAAGGAAAACCGAATCCTGTATCAGGTTAAGTGTTGAGCCTGTTTTTGACGGCCCGGTCAAATCGGTATTACCACCGGGCTTCTTATCCTTTTTACAAGCCGATATAAAAACCGTGGAAAGTATAATTAAGTAAAATATTTTTTTCATGCTAATATGTATGTTAGTGAATGTTTTGTTAACGTAAAATATAGGTATATTGGTATGGTTAACGGTTTATAAAAATTCATTCGAGACGATATAGTCGATGCCACATGATTCAGCGCAAAACCTGTCAGCTTCCGAATCTGCAATCATTAGCAATTCCCTTCTTTGCAACTTATGGTCCTTCATTAGTAGATCAATAACATCAGTTTCTGGCTTCGACGCAGTTTCATCTGCAAAGTAAACAATTAAATATTGCTCCAGCCCGTGCCATTCAGTTTGTTTAATTTTATTTAATTGCTGTTCTGGCTTGCCGTTAGTCACAATAAAAACCTTTTTCCTGTCAACAACTATTTCCTGGAGCAAATTCAACATATTTTTATAAAGAAATAGTTTTAAAGGAAGTTTGGCGGTTATCAGCAGATCCTCTAATTTATTCCTGTACTTTTCATCGATATTAAATTTTTCCTTTACTCTGTCAAACACTACATCTTTGCCTTCTGATATATACGTATTAACCAGCATATTGGTTGTTTCTTTTGCGTTAATAAGCTCAGTATATTCTAATAAAGCTGAAAACAAGTAATAAACCTGGAATAAATAATCTTTTTCCGGATACAATACGTCATCCAGTTCAAAAATAAAAGCGGTTTTGCGCTTGTCAATATCATTATATTTCATTGGCAAGCTCAAAGTTGATCATTACCGTTCACAAAAAAAATTTCAGACCTCAATAAGAACAATATTTCAAACGGCAAATCTATTAAGGATTAATTTACTTTTCATCCAAACTAAGTAATTATTTAATTTTACGCTAAACCTGCGTTCAATTTTAGAATATCCGGCTTTTTTATAAAATTAACCCATTAACCGAACTTATGAGCCCTCTTGCAAAAAAACTACTGATAAAACCCGGCAAAAGCTGGCTGTTTTATAATGCACCCAACAATTATCCAGCATTGTTAGACCCACTACCCGACGGTACCGAAGCTAAATTTAACCCGAAAGGAGATTTTGATGGCATACAATTATTTGTAAAAGACAGCACTGATCTTGCAGCGGGCTTAAAAGTAGTTGCACCGCTATTAAAACCTGATACTATTGTGTGGGTCACTTATCCCAAAAAAAGCTCAGGCATTGTGTCAGATCTTGAAATGACAGGCAACTGGGACGAACCAAAAAAATATGGGTTAACAACCGTAGCGGCAGCGGGCGTTGATGAAACATGGACTGCCATACGTTTGAAGCCGGAAGGGCAATCAAAAGTTTCGGAGTTCTGTAACGAAGAGATAAAGAAAAATGAATACTCCGAATTTATTGATTTAGACAACAGGCAGATCATATTGCCGCCAGACATGAAAAATATATTGGAACAATCACCAAATGCACTGGCTTATTATCAAACCTTATCGTTCACCAACAAAAAGGAATATGTAGTTTGGATTCTTTCAGCAAAACAGGAAAAAACGCGATCGGAACGATTGCTTAAATCCGTTGAAAAACTCTTAGTTAAGAAAAAAAATCCAGCAGAAAAGTAGAGTCGCCCGGACATATAGGGACGTTTCTAAATCTAACCAATCAACTCAATCCACCCCGATAAACCATTCGCCAGTTTCTCAAAATAAATTTGCGTAACCGAATGGTTTCTTATATATTTGTAACCATTCGGTTACAAATATATAAATTATATGCGAAGAGATGTTTTCCAGGCAATTGCTGATCCTACAAGAAGGGAAATTATAGGGTTGATTGCGCACCGTTCATTAAATCTGAATACGGTTGCCGATAACTTTGACATCAGTCGCCCGGCGATTTCAAAACACATAAAAATTCTTACGCAATGCGGACTTTTGACTATAAGACAACAGGGCCGGGATCGGTTCTGCGAAGCAAATTTCAAGAAACTTGGTGAAGTGTCGGAATGGGTTGAACAATACAGATCGTTCTGGAACAATAAATTGAATGCACTTGGTGATTTCCTTGATAAAGAGAATGCAGAAAGTAATAAGATATCAATTAAAACTAAACCAAACGCTTAACAATTAACAATAAATTATGAAAACGATCAGCAATTTTTTAATGTTCGAAGGAAAAGCTGAGGAAGCGATGAACTTTTACGTTTCGCTTTTCCCAAATTCTGAAATTGTTAACATTATTCGTTACCAGGCAGGCGGGCAGGGAGCGGAAGGAACGGTTATGCATGCAAAATTTTCATTAAACAAGCAACCCTTTATGTGTATCGACAGCGCCATTAAACATCAATTCACTTTCACCCCGGCAATTTCATTCTATATTGATTGTGACACTGAAACTGAAATTGAAAATCTATTTAATAACCTGTCGGCTAATGGACAAGTTATGATGCCGTTAAGTGCCTATCCGTTCAGCAAAAAATACGCCTGGGTATCTGACAGGTTTGGCGTGTCATGGCAGTTGAACTGCAATCAATAAACCTAAATAAGTAACCATATAATCAAAAAAGATGAAAACAGATCAAATCAGAACCGAACCTTTAGTGGTTGAAAGAACTTATGACGCAAAGGTTGATAAGGTATGGCAAGCTTTAACAGACATTAATAAAATGAAACAATGGTATTTTGATGTTGATGATTTTAAACCCGAGCCGGGTTTTGAGTTTCATTTTCATGGGGAGAATGAAGGCCGGCAGTTTTTGCACATCTGCGTGGTAAAGGAAGCAATAGCGAATAAAAAGATTGCATATAGCTGGAAATATAAAAATTATCCCGGCGAGTCGTTAGTTACATTTGAACTTTTCGACGAGGGCGATAAAACGAGGTTAAAATTAACACACACCGGTTTGGATACCTTCCCATCAGAGAATCCTGATTTCTCAGTATCAAACTTTACTATGGGATGGACACACATTATTGGCATCGCATTACCGGAATACCTGGCGAAAGCTTAATTTTACATTATATCGGCGGTAGAGACACTCCGATCTGTCGGGGTGTCTCTACCGCTTTTTGATCAACTATGGAACAGGCTAACAATCCCCTTCACGGTAAAACGCTCGAAATGATACTAAATGCGTTGGTTGCGCATTATGGGTGGCAGGAGTTGGGTATGCGTATCCGAATCAACTGTTTCAACGAAGACCCAAGCGTAAAATCAAGCCTGAAATTTCTTCGTAAAACGCCGTGGGCGAGAAAGAAGGTGGAAGATTTATATATCGGCACGCCATCGCTATATATCAGCATTTAATTGAAAAACATAGGGAATCCATTAAGTTTTAATAAAATCTAATGTTTTTTCTTATTGGTCATTTTAGCCTTTGTTCCGGCGCCGTAGTTATAAGTTTTTAAATTGCTTGCTTTTTTCTGATGGAACGCTTCTCCAGCCAACGGCACAACCGGTGATTTTTTTTGCGGCTGCTTTTCTTCCGGTTCAGCTTTTTTCTTTTCTTTCTCTATTACCAAATCTTCCGGCAATTCGGCAACCGGTATTTTTTGACCAATGACCTGTTCAATCTTTCTGATTACGTTCAACTCCAGGTCGGTGGCAAAAGTTATGGCAAGCGTCTCATCGTCCGTTGAAGGTTTGTTGGCGATTACCCGTTCAATAAAAACTTGTTTATCATCAGGCAGCTCAAAATGTATCAGAAAGGGAATGTCAGTTAAATCATGGTGCTCGTTATTTTCACCCGCTATAATGAGTATCCTTGCCTCAACTGATCTTTTAAAATTATCAGTCTCTTTACAATTATTAAATTCAACGGACCATGAGTTTAATAAAGCAACTGATGTTTTCCTCCGGTTAGTAAGGGTTTTGTAAATTTTTTCGGCGGTTTGGTGCGTATTTACAAATACCACCGTTTTTGTAAACAGTTCATCATCCTGCATAAATAAATTCAGCAGATTGAGTTTGGTGCCGAAATTCAGGACATGATACAATACCTGCTGATGGGTTTCAAGTTGGTTTTCTGCCATTTCTTCAACCTCAACCGTTGATGGTATCTTCATAAACGGTGCGATCATTTTATTCAGCTTATCGTGTACCACAGTGGTAAAAACCAGGTGCTGGCATTTGGTAATACTATTGGCTAATTCCGCTACAGGTAACTGAAGGCCTTGTTTAACTATCTGTTCGGAATCATCAATTATAAGCAAGTCGATTTTATTCAGGTTCAAGCCCAGTTTCAGATAAATAGACCGCGCCCTATCTGGCGTGGCCACCACAATATCGGCGCCATCGGCCAAAGCGTTCATCTGGCTTTCGCTGCCCGGTGCGGCATATAAACCCACTATTAATAGCTGCTTATTGCTGCCCAATAATTCAAATCCGCTGATAACTTCCAAAACCTGCTCTTTATCCGGAACCAGGATCAGAACCTTTGGAACGCCATCCGATGTATACCTTAAACGGTTTAAAACAGCTAAAGTATATGTTGTTGTTTTACCGCATCCTTCGGGGCCAACAACTATTACATCCTGACCGCCAATTATCCTCGACAGGCTTCTTAACTGGATAGTTGTAGGGGTTAAATATCCGGCCTCTATTGCCGACCTTACCAATTGTTTACTGAGTTTTAATTTCTCTGGCCAGGCCATTTCTTTCTAATTTAAATAGTTTGTGAAGTTACACTTTTGATGGCTTGGCTAAAGTGTAAATTTCAAATAAAGAAATTGTTCAATAATCATCGCGGGTTAAACAATAAATATATTGCTGACTGTCAACCAAATAAAACATTTACACATTTCGGCATTAACACTAAAATTTCCATTTAGTTAATTAGTTGAATATCAGTCAAAAGCGATAAAAGTCTTCGTTTTTTGAGTTTTATTCTGTATGTTTACACTATTATAACCAGGATATGCTCAATTTTTTTTGCATTTCGTGGCCCCTGATTTTTTAAACTAAGTGATTAATTGATTTTTTATGTCAACCGGGATAAGTGTGGTCATTTGTTGCTTCAATAGCGCAACAAGACTGGCTCCGACGTTACAACATCTTCGCAACCAAAAAGGCATATCCACGTCCTCGTGGGAAGTTATTTTGGTAAATAATTGCTCAACGGATAACACCGTAGAAACAGCCCGCCAGCTATGGGAATCCTTCCCTTTAAACAAGCCTGATTTTAAAATTGTTAATGAATCAACCCCTGGTCTTTCGGCCGCGAGACAAAAGGGTATTGACGAATCCAGATTTGACTATGTTTTGTTTTGCGATGACGATAATTGGCTTGACGAAAATTATCTAAACATCGCCCTGGATATCATGCGAAAAAATCCGAACATAGGGGTGTTGGGTGGTACAGGGAGACCTGTTTTCGAGAAAAAAGAACCTCCTTATTTTGGAGTCAACCAATATCATGTGCTGGCAACAGGGAACCAGTCGGAAATTGATGGCGATATAACAGATGAGCGGGGTGTGCTTTACGGCGCAGGGATGATCCTGAACAAGAAAGCATATATATTTTTAAAGGAAAACTTTAATTTTCAGTTTCAACTATCCGACAGGCTCAACAATAGTTTGCTGAGCAGCGGCGACCATGAACTATGTTTAGCATTGAAGAAAATCGGCTTTAAAATCCATTATTCTAAAAGGTTATTCTTTAAACATTTTATACCGGGGCATCGTACAACTATTAACTATTATAAAAAATTATTTCTTGGCTTTGGAATATCTTATGCCATGCTGCATGTTTACAGGGTGAATAAAAATAATCTTAATAATATCAAAAACGATTACAGGTACATAACCATAAGATGTATAAAAAATATAGTTTTTATACATCTTAAATTATTAATCGGTGGTTATTATTTTACCGATAACAAGTATAAATACCTGGATCAGCTTCATTTATTATATGTTAACATTGGCGAGCTAACAACTATTTTAAAAGTAAAGAATATATATAAAACACAATTTTCAGATCTTTTACTATTCAACAGAAATATTTAAATCCGATACATTTAAAATATGCTTTTTACTAACTCGTTAACAACCATCAAATAATGAATAACTTTTTTGATGGTGCAGATAAAAAAATACAATACGAAGAAATAATTGTATGCCTGTTTGATGGTGAGTATAATTTGGGCGCTGCAGCACTAATTAACTCGTTGGTTAAATTCGACTTTAAAGGCCTGATACACATAGGTTACCGTGGCGCTTTACCAGACTGGGTAAATCAGCTGAAGTATTTAGGTGAGGGTTATTATTATGTCACGGATGATATAACAATACATTTTAAAAAAGTGGACACAGAAATGCACCTTGGTTACTACAAGCCATATTTTTTAAAAGAAACTTTTAACGATTATAAATCCACCAATAAGATATATTATTTTGACGCCGACATTGTTATAAAAGTTCCATGGAGTTTTTATTCAAATTGGCTGCAAAATGGAGTTTGCTTATGTCTTGATAATTCATTTTATTTCCTCCATCATAGCCATCCATGGAGAAAAGAATGGAAAAAATTAGCACCCAAAAATGGAATCAGCTTTAATGATATCAACTATTATTTCAACAGCGGTTTTTTGGGTGTTGAAAGAGAAAGCCTGAGTTTAATAGATAAATGGATATATTTTACGGAAAAACACATCGAAGTTGGCAGAAACATCAATGGGTTTGATAAAGATCACTATCATTCATTAAAGGGCGATCAGGATTTATTGAACGCGGCTATTACCATATCTCCTGACATCGAAATCAGCATAATTGGTACTGAAGGCATGGGGTTCACTTTTCAAGCATCTATTATGTCTCACGCTATAGGAGACTCCAAACCCTGGAACAATTTATTTTTCAAACAATTGATTAAGTCTGGCCGCAAACCAAGTTCAGCGGATAAGAGCTTCTTTTCTAATTGCGAATATCCGGTAAGCATTTTTTCCCCTTTCGACTTCCAGATGAAAAAAATGGATTTATTTATGGCGTCTTTTTTCGGTCGTGTTTTAGGCTAATCCTTTTTGAATTTAAATTATGGTGTCTGACAGAATACCTCAGTCTCCTCCTATTATTAAACCAATAGCCGACGAAGCCGGGCGCCCTTTGTGGTCAGTGATGATCCCAACCTATAATTGCAGCAATTATCTAAAACAAACACTTCAAAGCGTTTTAATTCAGGCAAGAAATCCTGAAGAAATGCAAATAGTTGTAGTTGACGACTGCAGTACTGACGACGATGTAGAAGCAATAGTTGATGATATAGGCAACGGAAGGATCGGATTTTTCAGGCAAACTCAAAACGTAGGAAGTTTGCGAAACTTCGAAACCTGCATCAATATGGCAACAGGTAAATTGATCCATATTTTGCATGGAGATGATGTAATTAAGCCGGGATTTTATTCGGAGGTTGAAGATTTATTCATAAAATTTCCCTCTGTTGGAGCTGCGTTTACAAGTTTATCCATTATTGATGAAAGAGGCGATTTAATATCCGATTTCCGGCAGGTTCAAAATTATACCGGCATCGTTGATAATTGGCTTTTAAAAATAGCATCGAAACAATTTGCGCAGGTATGTGCAGTTGTTGTAAAAAGAGCCGTGTATGAAGAGTTAGGAAGTTTTTATGCCGTTCATTATGGCGAAGACTGGGAAATGTGGGCGCGAATTGCTTCTAAATACCCTGTGGCGTTTTCTATTAAAAATCTCGCTTTGTACCGGGAACATAATGACAATATAAGCGCCAGGTCATTATCCACTAATCAAAATATTAAAGATCTAAAAAAGGTATTTAAAATAATTGAAAACTACGTACCCCAGAATAAAAGAAAAGAAATAAAAAAAATCGCCAGTCACAATTCCGCAAATTACTTTGCCCAAAATGCATTTAAGATATACAGTGTTTACGGAAATAAATCTATAGCATTAAAACAAGCCCGGGGGGCCCTATTATTACATTTCAATAAATGTACTTTAAAAACCTTGCTGATGATTTATGTTATGATTTTTAAAAATTATTTTAAAAGGCTAACTGACTTTAGGTTTTATTTGAAGCAAGGACAGTCGTAGCGTTACTAAAAAAGATTCTGTTATTGGAGATACTGGTAAGAATATAATAGTACAACTAATTCCATCACAATTTGACACTTACATTGGCTAAATGACAAAATATTTTGCCCCGATAAATACAGGGGAACAATTTCTTATTTCGAAGGAGCTAAATAAAAATAACTTCGATTTTTTACGATTCTTTTGGGCTACCTCGGTAATATACAGTCATTCTTACGTGATATTTTATGGGGTAGTAAAAGACACAGAGCCAGCCAGTATATTTACCCGTAACCAAATTGATCTTGGCACCGTTGCCGTATACTCCTTTTTTATCATTAGTGGGTTCCTGATCGCAAAAAGTTTCGAAAACAGCAGCAATACTATTGAATACCTTATAAAAAGAATTTTAAGGATATGTCCCGGTTTTTTTATTGCCTTTTTAGTAAGCGTACTTTTTTTGGGCGCATTGGGCACTATAAACTCATCTCATAAGTTTGGACAGTGGAAATTTTATTTTCAGCATCTTTCGCCACGGAGGTTAACCTTAAATTTTTTAACATTGGAAGCCCCCAAGGGAGCAAAAACATTTTCGGGAAACCCTTTGCCCGATATGATAAATGAGGCCTTTTGGACAATTCAATACGAGTTTACATGTTACCTGCTTGTGCCTTTATTAGGTGTAATAGGCATGATAAAAAGACGATGGCTCGCATTGTTGTTTTTCTTTATTTCTTTTACGGTACTTATTTTACAAACTCTAAATGTTATTACACTAAATGACAACGAAAGGAACTGGATATTTCTTTTCCCTTCGGAGCTACCGATACTGCTTACTTTATTTTTTTCCGGCTCCTGCTTTTATTTTTATAGGAATTATATTCAGCGTAACACATTTTTGGGTTTATTATCTATCGCTTTAATCTTATTTGCCTCCCGGTTTATTCTTGTGCTAAATTTAGTATTGCCATTCGCGGGTCCCTACTTGCTTTTTTATTTGGCATACCATCCTCGTATCCGGTTTAATAATTTCGCAAAAAGGGGAGATTATTCGTACGGTTTATATCTCTATGGATGGCCTGTTCAACAGTTGATCGTATATTTCTTTGCAAAACAAATCGGCCCGAACCAGCTATTTTTTATTGCATTCCCGATTGCGTTTTTGTTTGCTTATTTGAGCTGGCATATTGTTGAAAGTCGCTTTTTAAAAATGAAAGGACTAATAAACAAAAGAGTGTTAGTAAAACAGGCAATTGTAACCGGTGTTTAAATACGCTGGTAAGCTCAAATTCGCTATTCCATTTTGAAAATATTTTTTATTTTTTCTTTAAGTCTTCTTTTTGCAATCCCAAACTCACCCAATCGTATTGATAGAAATAATCCTTTTGTAATTGGCAGGTGTTCGGAAAAAAAAGAAATAATAAACCTGCGTTTAAAAAAGGCGGCGTCCTTAATAGCCGTGGGGTTTCTGTTTACATTTTCGGTTGCTAAGATTTGATGAGTCAGAAATTCTAATTCATGTAAACAAGCCATAACTCGTACTGCACTTTGTTCCTTTAACAGCGGCTCAAAATTATGCTGGAGGCAGTCAACAAAATTTTCGGATATGGTGTATTCTTCGCCGCCATAATATCTAAAATTACGCAGCAGCATCTTTTTCTGTGCGTCTGCATATTCTTTCTTTTTCAATACCTGGTGAAGGCTTTGATCTGTTACGCGGTAATCAAGCAGCACTTCTGAAAGGTTATAAATCTTGTATTTTCTTGATAATTGCCAAAACAGTTCAAAATCTTCTGCAAAAGGCTCGGTATACATACCTACATCTTGTGCCGCTTCTTTTCTGAATATTATAGTTGGATGATATATCCAGCAGATGAATGTTAGGTTATAGTAGTAGTAATCGCTATTAAAATTATCCTGTCTGATAAATTGATTTTCTTGTCCAATGACTCTCACCCAGCATGAGTACAGCCCCCCATCCGGATTTGCTGTTATAAAATCATATTGTTTTTGCAGCCGTTCATGGTAACTAATATCATCGCTATCCATCCTGGCTATCAATTCGGTTGTGGCCAATTGAATCCCTTTGTTCAGGGTTGCCGATATGCCCAAATTTTCTTCGTTCTGATAGAACCGGATGCGTTTGTCTGTGTATGACCGGATGATATTTACGCTTTTATCCGTAGAGCCATCATCAATAATCAAAAATTCAAAATCTGTGAATGTTTGATTCAGTATACTGTCTATTGCGCTTTCTAAAAATCGCTCAGCATTGTAAACTGGCATTAAAACCGTTAGAGCCGCCATATATCCTCGTGTTACTGAAAAATTGTAATTTTTGGTAATCGCCTTCTAATTTTGGCAATATATTTCTTGTAAAAATTTAATATATCAGTCGGAATTTTATTTTTCATTAAATACAACGTGGGATGATCGTAAGGGAAGAACGCTTTTTTTAACAGTGCTGACAAGTCTTTATCATTTATTTGTTTTTTAGTGATATAAGCCTCTAACCACTGAAGAAAATATTTGCGTACCTTATCATATTTTCCGGATTTGCGAACGGTCCTGACGATCGATTCCGGCCGTTGCCGGTACATTGTGTTGCATTGCGAAGAAACATATACTTCGTGCTCCAAATATATCTTACTCAGAAAAGCCTGGTCCTCATACATAGACAATTCTTTGATAAAAGACTCTTCGAATTTTCCGGCATTCTCAATGGCTTCCTTTTTTAATATTAACGAAGATGGACATGGCGCGGCGCCTTTACCTAAAGGGTAAAGCTTTAACATCAACTGCGGAGGGTTATAAACTTTATTGGACACGATCCCAGCAGGGAGCTTAAAGTTTTTTTTTGCCGGATTGTCCCAATCATGCCAATTACGAACTTTGTCTGTTATAACTCCAACAGGGATTTTAAAATCTCTGCGTACGGGATTATCCCAGCTATACCAGTAACTCGATGACTCTGCTATCATGCTTATTTCGGGGTTTTGCAGAAAAATTGATACCTGGTTAAGCAGCTTGCCAGGCAGCCACGTATCGTCAGCATCCAGAAATGCGACTAAAGTACCTGTTGCTTGCCGTATACCCAGGTTACGGCTGGCACTTAACCCTTTATTGGCATGCCACTTATGTTCGCAAAGAATTATTTTCCCCGGAAATTTTCCCTCATATGATGAAGCGATACCCGTGCTGCCATCTGTTGAGCCGTCATCAACCAATATTAATTCCCAGTTTTGATAAGACTGGCCCAATACGCTGTCAATCGCCTCCTCCAAAAAAAGCTGCTCATTTAAAAAGGCGATAATGACTGACACTAATGGCTCCTTTTCGGCAATCATATTATTGCAAT
>DASXMZ010000062.1:0-6958 GCA_036495385.1 Mucilaginibacter sp.
TCGTAATAACAACCAAAATCGTAACCGCAACAACGGCGGTGCTAAAAAGTATTAAAATTTAGTTGATGGTTCATAGCCAGAAATCAGTATTCAATTTTGTCTATGAACTATCAACTATGAACTATGAACCAACACCTTTAACCAATTATGAATAACGCATTTGAAATTATCGGGGGGAAACCTCTAAAAGGAGAAATTGTGCCGCAGGGCGCGAAGAACGAAGCTTTGCAGGTGCTGTCGGCCGTTCTGCTAACCAGCCAAAAAGTAACAATAAGCAATATTCCCGATATAAAAGATGTTAACAAGCTTATAGAGCTATTGCGTGATATGGGCGTTAAAGTTGAACAACTGGCACCCGACACCTATTCTTTTGAAGCACAAAACATTGATTCTGATTTCTTCCTTTCTGATGCGTTTAAGGAAAAAGGCGGTGGGCTTCGCGGATCTATCATGATTGTAGGGCCGCTTTTAGCACGTTACGGCAGGGCTTCTATTCCAAAACCGGGCGGTGATAAAATTGGCCGCCGGAGGCTGGATACCCATTTCCTGGGTTTCGAAAAGCTGGGCGCCCGGTTTGATTATGATGCCTCCAATGGCTTTTTTAATGTAGACGCGTCCAATTTAAAAGGAACTTATATTTTATTGGATGAGGCATCTGTAACCGGCACGGCCAATATTGTAATGGCGGCAGTACTTGCAAAGGGAATAACTACCATATATAACGCGGCTTGCGAGCCATATTTGCAACAATTATGTAAGATGCTTAACCGCATGGGTGCAAAAATTAGCGGCATAGGTTCCAATTTATTAACTATTGAAGGCGTTACGGAACTCGGCGGTACCGAACACAGGTTGCTTCCGGATATGATTGAAATTGGTTCGTTTATTGGTTTAGCAGCCATGACCGAATCGGAGATCACTATTAAGGATGTTCGATACCAGGAGTTGGGTATGATCCCAGACGTATTCAGGCGGTTGGGTGTGCAATTTGAATTAAGAGGCGACGACATTTACATCCCATCGCAAAAACACTACGAAATAGAAACGTTTATCGATGGCTCCATTATGACTATTGCCGATGCTCCCTGGCCGGGCTTTACCCCCGATTTGTTGAGCATTTGCCTGGTAGTTGCAACACAGGCCAAGGGTTCTGTGCTGATCCATCAAAAAATGTTTGAAAGCCGCTTGTTCTTCGTTGACAAACTCTTGGATATGGGAGCCCAGATCATACTGTGCGACCCTCACAGAGCCACTGTAATCGGGTTGGACAAACAAGTACAATTGCGCGGTATCTCCATGACATCGCCTGATATACGTGCAGGTGTAGCATTGCTTATTGCGGCCCTATCTGCAAAAGGAAAATCAACCATTTATAACATTGAACAGATAGAGCGTGGCTATCAGCACATCGACAAACGCCTTATTGCACTTGGCGCTAACATAGTGCGGATTTAAGAAGAAAAAATGAACGATAACGGTTAGATGTATTTTTATTTTAACAATAATTTATTGTAAAGTTTTTAAACCGTTCGTTCATTTTTTGCCTTTTAACTTAAACCATTACTGTGCAAAAAAATGTTACACGAAAACCGGGACACCACGTATTCCCGTTTTATACTAATATTTGTATTTATTAAGGTAGGTTTATGCTTGCTTGCCATTTCGAATTTTGGTTTTCAGCGCGACGAACTTTTACATCTTGTTTTAGCCGACCATCTTGACTGGGGCTATATTGAAGTGCCGCCATTTATAGCGTTTCTTGCGAAAATCACCATATCTGTTTTTGGAAGATCACTCTTCGCTTCGCGCATTTTCCCTACCATCTGCAGCGGGGTGATTGTTTGGCTAACAGGGCTGATCACCGTTGAATTTGGTGGTAAAAAATTTGCCATCGCCCTGGCATGCCTGGCGCTTATTTTTTCACCCGCATTTGCCGCGAGCGGTTATCTTTTTGAACCTGTGGTTTTTGATCAGCTGTGGTGGGTGCTTTCAGTGTGGCTTCTTGTTAAATATTGCAATACATCGGCCAATAAATATTTATACTTTTTGGGAATAGCAATAGGTATGGGCCTGTTAACCAAATATACAATGGCGTTTTTTATGTTTGCATTAATTGGCGGCATCATTATTAGTAACCAGCGTAAACTTTTGCTAAACTGGCATGTCCTGGGTGCCGCTTCAACGGCACTTCTTATTTTTTTGCCGAATTTGATATGGCAACTTCAACATCATTTGCCTGTAATTAACCATATGAAGACGCTCCAGGATGAGCAGCTGAATTTTATAAAGCCGTCCGACTTCATTTTACATCAATTAGTGTTTAATGGATTGGTGTTGTTGATGTGGTTAACTGGCTTTATATTTTTATTGTTCTCGCCCGGATTGCGCAAGTTTCGATTCCTTTCTTTCTCATTCATCCTGATATTTTCGTTCTATCTACTGATGAGAGGTAAAGATTACTACTTACTGGGTGCTTACCCTATGCTATTTGCCGCAGGAAGTTTCGGTTTTGAAAGCTGGCTAAAAACCAGCGGTTTCGTTTTGCGGGCAGTAACAATCGTTTTCTTTACACTGCAAAATATCCTGGTATTGCCTATTGCCCTTCCTATTTTGCCACTAAATCAAACAATCGCCATATTTCGGGCTGCTCAAAAAAGATTTTCCTTTCTAAACTTTATCGTTATTTGGGAAGACAACAAAATACATCCGATCACGCAAAATTACGGTGATATGCTGGGGTGGGAAGAGCTTACGGCTAAAGTTGCCAAAACCTGGAGAAGCCTTACTCCCGAACAACAAACCCATACCCAGATATATGCTGATAATTATGGCGAAGCCAGTGCAATAGCATATTTTGGCAAACAATATGACTTGCCTACCGTGGTTTCGCTTGACAGCAGTTTTGCGTTATGGGCACCTGACGATCTCAATGGTCAATGCATAATTTATGTTGATGATAAAGGCGGAGAAAATCTCAAAAAACTCCGGTTAAATCCTCAGGACTATTGTAAAACAGGCAGTATAGAGAATTTTTTAGCTGTTGAAAAAGGGACAGGAATTTTCCTACTGAAACACCCGGATGCTACTGTCAATCAGAATTATAAAGAAGAGCTTGCTAAAAAAAGATTGTATTTATAACTTTAGCTTTAGCGTTCTTTTTACCTTTTTGCCTTAATTTAAAACGTTTGCCTTTTTTGCTATCTTTATCCAAACCAGAATTATAAAAATGCCTTACCAAAACCGTAGGTCAACATATTCCATCTTTATACTGATTTTTGTTGTAATTAAAGTAGGTTTAAACTTACTGGCAATAGCTCACTTTGGCTTTCATCGCGATGAGTTTTTACACCTTGTATTAGCAGATCACCTGGATTGGGGATATAAAGAAGTGCCACCATTCATTGGCTTGATCGCAAAGATCACCATGCTGATTTTTGGTAATTCGGTATTTGCCGCCCGCATATTTCCGACCATTTGCGGCGGCCTGATTGTTTGGTTTACGGGCCTGATCACCGTTGAATTAGGCGGCAAAAAGTTCGCTGTCGCGCTTGCGTGCCTTGCGCTGATCTTTTCACCAGCCTTTGCAGCCAGCGATTATCTTTTTCAGCCTGTAGTTTTCGATCAATTATGGTGGGTGCTTGCAGTTTGGCTCCTAACAAAATACTGCAATACCTCATCGGTTAAATATTTATATCTACTCGGCGTGGTGGTCGGCTTGGGGATGCTGACCAAGTATACTATGGCATTTTTTACATTTGCGCTCATCATCGGCATTGTTATCAGCAAACAGCGTAAAATGCTACTGAGCAAGCATATTATCGGCGCTGCATTGGTGGCTTTTATTATATTTCTTCCTAACATTAGCTGGCAGCTCAATCACCATATGCCGGTAGTTACGCATATGCATAAATTGCAGAAGCAGCAGCTTGATTTTAATACCCCATTGGGATTTATCATGCAAGAACTGTTAGTAAACGGTATAGCGTTATTTGTATGGCTTACAGGATTTATCTTTCTATTTTTCTCGTTCAGGTTGCATAAATTCCAGTTTCTGGCGATAGCGTTTGTACTCATATTTACTTTTTTACTGGTAATGAACGGCAAAGATTACTACCTGTTTGGCGCTTTTCCGATGTTGTTTGCGGCCGGTGGGTTTGGTTTTGAAAGACTACTAAAAACCAGCAGCTATGCTGTCCGTGGACTGGTAATCGCCTTATTTACAGTTCCGAACCTCCTTTTGTTCCCATTAGTTCTGCCTGTGTTGCCATTGGATCAAACGGTTCAAGCCTTTAAGTTTGCTGATAAAAATCTTCCTTTTTTGAGATTTGCCTTTACCTGGGAAGATCACAAAGTACACCCCCTCACCCAGGATTATGCTGATATGCTTGGCTGGGATGAGATGACCGCCCAGGTGGTAAAAGCCTGGAATTCACTCACACCCGAACAGCAAAAGCACACGCAAATTTATGCAGATAACTATGGCGAAGCTGGCGCCGTTCATCACCTGGGAAAGCAATTCAATTTGCCCGATGTGATATCTTTAAATTCCAGCTTTACCCTGTGGGCGCCGGACAGTCTTAACGCTCCGTATATTATTTACGTAGACGACCAGGGCGGCGGAAATGTAAGGTCATTCAGTTCGGCCCTTGCAAGTTACCGGAAGATCGGCGAGGTGAAAAATCCTTTAGCCAGGGAAAAGGGCACTGCTGTTTTTATACTTGTTGGGCCAGGAAAGGGATTGAAAGAAAGATATAGCAAGGAATTAGCATGGAAGAGGCTGCAATAATCAATTTGAAAATGATTACATTGCTGATCAATATTTCTAAGCCCAAACCTGCATCAAAATGAATCGTTTAACTTGTCTTTTATTACTTTATTTATTTTTTTCCTCTTGTACATCTAATCAAAGACAGTTTGATAATGAAAAGAATATACTGGGTGATTGGATTTCGGTAAAAACGTCTAATGATCCGGACGACAGAGGATTGAGTTCAAATCTTCCTGAATTTCGGGAGCCAAGTTTTACATTTTGTAAAAATCATACTTATGATAATAAAGTTGGGTTCTTTAAATCCGAAGGTAAAGGAACTGGTCTCTATGAATTGTATTTAGGAACTATCGCCAAATATAAAATATCAACTGATAGCATTAGCTTTTATAATCTTGATTCCAATAGGTGGGATGACTATAAACTAGTAAAGCTAAACGATGCTATACTACAATTTGAAATCGGCAAGAGATCTGTAATTTGTAAGCGTCTTCAAATTAAAAAAAATCGAACGCCAAACTTTGATAAAATTATTTTATCTACATCAGGTTGCTTTGGGTGGTGCCCCATTTCAAGTACAATTATCAATTCAAATGGAACCGTGGTATTCAAAGGGCTTGGTTATACAGGCAAAAAAGGGTTGTATACCGGAGTAATCTCTAAAGAACATTATCAGCAATTACAGGATAATTTTAGAAAATTTAATTTCGATTCATTAAAAACGCGGTATGCTACACTGATTACTGATCAGCAAACCATTTCAGTAACTTTTGTAAAAGACGGGAAAATATATAAATCAGTTGAAGATTATGGACGTATTGCCCCTTATTTATTTAAATGGGCTTACACACCTTTGGAATATCTTTATCAAACAATTCCTTTAAAGAAAGTTGAAAAGCCTAATCCGCTTCTGAATATTCTTATAGATTCTAAGTTAAGGCTGGGAAATATGGTTTTAGATCTAAATCAATCAGAGACATTTTTATTATTCGATTATCTGAATAATGGTAAACAAACAACGGTCAGTTTCAGGCCTCGTTTTAAACTTAAACCTTATTTTGATATTAATACTTTTTCAGACATAGATACTGACGGACGCTTTTTTACATTTGCGCCAAAAGGAGATTCAAAACCGATTACTATTGATATAGGATTTAACTTTTACGACGTTAATTCAAAAATCTGGCAATGGCGCAAAGCTGTTGAATATGATTAATTGTGAAGGTTTGAAAATGTTTATATTGTCAACGCTAAACATCCTATTTTTATGCGCGGACTGAAAACCATCATATTCCTTATTATTTCAAATACTTTTATGACGTTTGCCTGGTACGGGCATTTAAAATTTAAAGATTTCGCATGGGGGAAAAACCTGGGTCTTTTTGCGATTATATTGATTAGCTGGGGACTGGCTTTTTTCGAATATACCTTCCAGGTACCCGCAAACCGCGCCGGCTTCAAAGGCGACGGAGGGCCTTTTAGCCTTGTTCAGCTTAAAACCATACAAGAGGCCATTACCTTAACTGTATTTGTACTTTTCACCACCATTTTCTTTAAAACCGAAAAACTAGGCTGGAACCACCTGGTTGGCTTTGCTTTGATCGTACTGGCAGTGTTTGTGATATTTAAAAAATGGTAGAATGATTTGAAAATGTGGTGATTTGAAAATTTGAAAATTACTCACCATGATCCAATTTTATTATTCGACCATCTTTTGATGACAGTATAATTAAAAAGGTTCCACCGACAACTTCTGTCGTTATTCCGCCTGCAGTTTTCGCCGCAGGCAGAGTTCCCCTAATAAACCAACAGTCGTCAATTAGGTAAATTTCGTAAGGTCTTTGGCTTATTATGCTTTTTTTGCCATAAATTTTGAATAAAACTAATTCAGCTATAGCAGTGGCCGTTTCCTTATCATCAATAATGCTTTTAACATTTACTGGGTAATCTGTTTTTTTCTTTGCCATTTCAACCTGATATTCCGCAGCTTGAATCCCTACCAAAGATCTTTTTTGTGCGATAGAAATGCACGGCAATAAAGTCAGCCAAATTAAAATATATCTCATAGTTGATATTTGAAGATTTGAAAATTATTTTCCATGAATCAATTTTATCAGCCTCCCGTCTTTTGCAGATAAAACAATTAAAAAAGTTCCTCCATGCCGATCCGGATCATCAGGAAAAGTTCCG
>DASXMZ010000063.1:0-5183 GCA_036495385.1 Mucilaginibacter sp.
GGAGAAAGTGTTTATTTTAAAGCATATGTTACCATGGGCGAGCGGCATGAACCATCAACCATAAGCGGAATATTGCATGTTGACCTTATTGGCAAGAACGATGCTGTTATGAAATCGTTAGTTCTTCAGCTTAATAAAGGAACTGGTTGGGGTGACGTACAACTGCCCGATACTTTACAAAAGGGCAGCTACAGGATAAGAGCCTATACCGAATGGATGCGCAACGAAAAGGATCCAAACTTTTTTGAGCAATATATTTCTGTCAGTTCGATGAATAATGTCGACCGGGTTGCCGAAGCAGTGAAACAAGGGAGCCAGCCGAGTCTGCAATTTTTCCCGGAAGGGGGTAATTTAGTAACCGACATTCATTCAAAAGTGGCATTTAAGGCAATCGGACCTGATGGCCTTGGTATAAATGTTAAGGGAATGGTCTTCGATAACGAGGGTAAGGCAGTCGCAAAAATTACTTCAAGTCACCTGGGTATGGGGGTATTTGATTTTATACCCGAAGCCGGCAGAACATACAAAGCTAAAATAACTTTTGCCAATGGTTCGCAAAGCGCAGTTGACCTTCCTATTGTTGCGGCAAAAGGGATAACATTAGATGTAATCAATAGTGATCCGAATAAAATATCAATTGAAATTAATGCAAACCGTGATTATTATAAAGAAAATCAGAATAAAGATTTGAATATGATCGTTTACTGTGCGGGAAAGGTAAGAACGTATAGCTTTAAACTCGATAATGAAGTGCTTGGCCTTGATTTACCTATCAAAGATTTCTCTACCGGAACTTTGCAGGTCACGCTGTTGTCAGCCACAGGTGAGCCCATGAATGAACGCCTTGTATTTATCCGGAATTCTGATCAGTTAAATCTTTCTGTTACCACCAATAAAACTTCGTTTGCTAAACGCGAAAACGTTCAAGTAAGCGTTAATGCCAAAACCACGGATGGTATGCCGGTAAACGGAAATTTTTCGGTATCAGTAGTTGACGAAAGTAAAGTGTTGGTCGACGAAGATTCAGAAAATACCATTTTATCGTATCTTTTGCTAACATCAGATTTGAAGGGTTATATCGAAAAGCCAAACTATTATTTCGCCCACGATAGTAAAGAAACTAGGGCTGACCTTGATGCATTAATGCTTACCCAGGGATACCGCCGTTTTGCATGGAAACAATTGTTAAATGACAATACTCCTGCGACTACGGCTTTTGCACCCGAAAAACACATCGACATAACTGGCGTGTTAAAAACGAAAGCGGGTGAGCCAATAGCTAATAGCAGCCTCCTGTTAATAGACAAGGCCGGCGGTAAAACGTTAATACAGCAGACGGATGCGCAAGGAAAGTTTCGCTTTGAAAATGTGGATTTTTTGAGCGACAGTCATTTTCTATTGAAAATGCAATCATCTCCCGGGAAAAACGGTGCGGTTTTAACGTTAGACCAGTCTTCCAAAAGACCGTCTGTAATTGCTGGTAACCCGGTTGAAGCGAAATACAATGCTAACGCCGACATCCTTGCATCACTGCAAAGTAACCAGGGTGCTGGCATCGTTACAGCTAGTAATGAATCGACCAAGGTTTTAATGCAGAATGATAAAAGTACCGACAATACACCGACTGGAAATAATTATAGATCAACCAAATTGGGTGGTTCGGGTAATGCTGACCAGGTAATAAAAGCCGATCAGATTTTAGAAGGGCCTTCACTTTCGGAAGATATAAAAGGAATAGCACGGGGAATTGATTTTAAAAACGGAGTCCCATTTTTACAAAGCAGTACGGTTGTTACCGCGGGAATGATGGGCCAGGAATCTATGTTAGTTGTTATTGATGGCGTGATGAGCAGCAACAACATCGATGATGTTAGCCCAACCGACGTTGAAAGTATTGAAATATTAAAGGGGCCTAATGCAAGTCTTTATGGTGTAAGGGGTGCTACAGGTGTTTTTGTCATTAATACTAGGCAAACCGGCGCACCGAAAAGCATCAGCAAAGAGATGGCTCCTGGCCTCTTTTCCCTTGCACCGGCGGGTTTTTATAAAGCAAAGGAATTTTATTCGCCACGTTATGACGTAACGCCGCCAGGAAATCAGCTTCCGGATACGCGCACCACAATATTTTGGAAGCCAGACGTTACCACCGATGCAAATGGTGGCGCGTCATTTAATTACTTCAATGCTGATGGAGCAGGAACATATAGGGTTGAGATTCAGGGTATGGATAGTAAGGGGAATTTAGGGATGCAGGTTTTCAGGTATAAGGTAAATTAGGAGAGAGCCAGGAATCATTCTGAATAACTCTTCATTGATCCTGACTCTTAAATTTCGTTTCTTACTAAAACCTCCTGCCTAGTATAACCTTAAATATGCCATTGTCTGTGGCATTTGTGAGGCCCCAGCCGTAACCGGCATTAAATTCCCATTTGGTGCTAAAGTTAAGGTCTGTAGCGATGAAAAGCTGATGCTGTTGCTCCTGTATTGGATCGTAATTAAAAAACGGGCCCGTACTTCCATAGTATTCGAGGCCCAATGCAACAACTTTGGTGACGTCGTAACTCCATTTCACATTGGGCGAAAAAATGAGTCCCCTGTTTTGGTCAGGGCCTTTGAAACTTTGATCGAGG
Organism: Mucilaginibacter sp.; assembly: GCA_036495385.1. Taxonomy (GTDB): domain Bacteria; phylum Bacteroidota; class Bacteroidia; order Sphingobacteriales; family Sphingobacteriaceae; genus Mucilaginibacter. The sequence continues at coordinate 2,631 of DASXMZ010000063.1, forward strand.
GTTGGGTTGAGGGAAAAATAATTTCGCCCCCATTTTTTATCAATTATCGGCCTGATTTCTAAGGTTGCAGTATTGGCTGAATAAGCTGCCTTTTGAAAACCGAATTCTAATGATAAACTGACTCCCACGGGCCAGTTCCAGCTTTCGGGTGCAGCTACCCGCGGACGAATGTGGGAACCTACATATGCTGTACGACCGCCGTTGCCGATGGTATTAAAAAAGTAAAAACCGGTTTCAAACCAGGGTGTCCAGCCGTGGGTTATTTCAATAGTTTCGTGAAAAACGTGGTTGGTGGGTAAAACACCATCCACAACAGTTTTAGTGCCATCGGATGTGTAATTGCTATGCAGCTCAACCATTGTGTGCCCGGCGTCAACAGTTTCCGATCCGTAAACCTGTATCTCGTAGTTATCCTGGGCTTTCAGGCATGAAAAGGAAAATAAAAACAGAATACTTAACAGAAATGTATTGATCTTACTCATAGGCGTTTTAAATTATGAAGATAACATACTATTTTGAGAAAACTCTGAAGAATGATCAAATAACAGATATGTTACGTAGGGAAATTATATGAAGAGAGAGTCAAAACGAGGAAGCAAGAATAAGGCGTTAAAAACCCTGTTAAGGCTCTGATTTTTAGATCGAGCTGCCATCTTCTTGATTCTCGGCTCTCGTTTCTCGACTCTTCTGACGCTGCGAACTATCTGGTAATTAAATACACATGATCTAGTACCTTGTGCCGGGTTGCTTTGCGTATAAAAGAAGGAAGAATATTTTCGTGCGGATAATTGACGAATGATCGTACAATTTTAAAATCGGAATGGTTTCCTTTCAGGTAATCTATGGTTTTCTGACTGGCATAAAAAACAGCTACGCCTTGCGTTTTAAAGCTGTTAAATTGTTCGGGGGCTAACAGGCTAACCGGCCTCTTACAATAAAACTGAAAAATATTATTTTCAGCTTTTAAAGAATAAATAGGAAAGTTATCGAATGGTGGTTTGTTAATGTATTCAGCTGCAGCTATTTCTCCTTTGTACGGCACAATCTCATTATAAAAGATTGTGTTCAGAAAAAAGCCTGAAAATAAAGCCACACAACAACTTAAAAAGAAAACTTTTTTGTGCAGTTCTTTTATCCTCATAGAAACCAATAGGATTGCCATTCCTAATGAAACACAGTCGACCGCGAAAAAAATGTCATGCTTTGGCTTTAGCAATAAATTGAGCAGCACAATAATTAACGGCAATAGTATAATATATACCCACTGTGCCGCCAATCGGAACAGTGCTTCTGATTTGTTTAATTGCTTACAGCAAAAAGGAGCTGTGACCACGGCGAACAACGGAAAGACAGCATTGGTGTAAAAAGGCAGCTGAAAACGCGACACTGAGAAAAGCAAAAACAACAGCAATCCGCCGCTTAAGGTATAATATTCTTCGAGCTCTTTTTTGCGATAGATATCTCTTAAATTTTTAAAAACAACATAATAAAATAGCAGGCACCAGGGTGCAAATGCCCAGAGCAATGTGTGGAGGAAAAAAAATATGCTTCCGGGTTGTGCGCGGTTTATGGGACCATTATTTACAAAACGCCCAAACTGGCTATCCCACAAAAACCACTTTATACCTGAGACATGATTTGTGCCAAAAACCGTTTTTTCGGGATGAAGGTCAAATTGCAGGTACAAGGCGTAAAACTCAGGTAGGGTAAAGATAAAGGTAAGTAGCAGTAGTAAAACCCATTTAAACTTAAAAAGACGGCTTAATTTATTTTGAAAAAAAAGTTGCCCCAACAGAGCACCATAAATGGCAGCCAGTACAAAAATGCCTTTGGTCATTATGGCACAAGCAGTTAATAATGCAGCGAGGAGTAAATTCTTAATGGTAAAACGCTTTTCAAGACGCGAAATATGATAAATACTGCCCATCACCAATCCCATAAGGTAAGGCTCGGCCCGTACATCGGTATTTGAAAGTAAAACGTGTTGAGCCGTCATAACAATCAATACCGCGATTATGGCGACTTCCCAGTTATAATATTTACGTGCAAAGAGATAAGTATAAACCAGGCTAATTATAAAAAACAACAACGCAGGCAGCCGGTAAGCCCATAAGCTTACTCCAAATATTTTGAAACTTAATAATATCGCCCAAAAGGTGAAGTGCGGTTTATCCAGCCAATCGGCATTGTAGGTAAATAGTTGAAAAAAATCTTTTTTATAGTCGAGGTTCTTAGCTATGGACGCATACAGCCCCAGGTCATCGGTAAAAAAATTTACGTTTATCCCGGAAAAATTAACCCCCAGTGCAAGAACAAAAAGCAAAAGGTATAATAATTTATTGGTATCCTCCTTCATTGATCGGATGGGTGACTTTTGGGGAATAATCCACTGTCAAATATATAGCTTATGTAACAAACAATGGCATAAATTATGTTTGAGCAGAACAAACATTATAGGAGGCTAAAGCAATTAAAAACAGCAGACAGATAGCCTTGTTTCTTCTAATTGGTAGAATCAATAATAAAAGCCCCACGTCTTCCTTCAAGACATGG
>DASXMZ010000064.1:0-6016 GCA_036495385.1 Mucilaginibacter sp.
GAAAATAACTTTTACCTTATCCGATTGCTCTTTTGTCAAAATATGTTCAGGCGCGTCTTCCTTTTTAATCAGTTTATCAGCAACATCCGCATCGACGCGTTTGAACGAAGTGTTTTCGAGTTTATGTTCCAGGCTGCCAATAAAATGGTTGTCGATGGGGGAGTTCATCAACAAAATATCATAACCTTTTTTATTTGCTGATTGAATAAAGGCATCCTGTTTATCAGGATCGTTGGTATAAATGTACACCAGTTTGCCATCTTTGTCAGTTTGTTCGGGCGCTACTTTGTCTTTGTATTCATTTAAGGTAAAGTTTTCCTTTTTGGTGTTTGTTAACAATACAAAATCTTTAGCCTTCTCATAAAACTTTTCTTCGCTGACCATGCCATACTTTACAAACAAACCGATATCGGTCCATTTTTCTTCGTATACCCTGCGGTCGGCTTTAAATAAGTCTGCCAATTTATCAGCTACCTTTTTGGTGATATAGCTGTTGATCTTCTTAACGTTGCCATCGGCCTGTAAAAAGCTCCTTGATACGTTCAGCGGAATATCAGGTGAATCAATCACACCATGCAACAGCATTAAGAACTCCGGAACAATATCTTTTACCTCGTCGGTGATAAATACCTGGCGCGAGAAAAGTTTGATCTTGTTGCGCTGAATTTCGAAATCGTTTTTAAGTTTCGGGAAATATAGAACACCGGTTAAATTAAACGGATAATCAACATTCAGGTGTATCCAGAACAATGGGTCTTCTGAGAAAGGATAAAGCTGTTTGTAAAAGTTCAGGTAATCCTCATCTTTCAGTTCAGCAGGAGCTTTAGTCCAGATTGGGTTGGTATCATTGATGATATTATCAATCTCAATTGATTTATATTTTGTTTTGCCCTCATCATCAACGCCGTCTTCTTCTTCCTGCGTAGTTGAGCCAAATTTGATCGGCACAGGTAGAAACTTGCAATATTTATCAAGAATTTCCTGTAAGCGGCTCTTACTCAAAAACTCTTCGTTGTCCTTATTTACATGAAGCGTTATTTCGGTGCCTCTTTCAGCAAGGTTGCCTTCGGTGATTTCAAATTCAGTACTGCCATCGCAAACCCAGCGGGCAGGTTCGGCGCCTTCCTGGTACGATAAGGTTTGTATTTCAACACTATCGGCAACCATAAAAGCGGAGTAAAAGCCTAAGCCAAAACGACCTATAATTTCATTGGCATCTTTAGCTTCCTTAAATTTCTCCATAAACTCTTCAGCTCCTGAGAAAGCAATTTGGTTGATATACTTTTTGATCTCATCGGCAGTCATACCCAAACCATGGTCGCTGATGGTAATGGTTTTTGCTTTTTCGTCGAACGCAACCTCTATTTTTAATTCGCCAAGCTCGCCATTGTATTGTCCTAACGAACTGAGGCGTTTTATTTTTTGGGTAGCATCAACAGCGTTGGATACCAGCTCGCGCAAAAATATCTCGTGGTCTGAGTATAAAAATTTCTTAATTATCGGGAAAATGTTTTCGGTATGGATCGAAATTGTGCCTTTTTCTTGCATAATCGTATTGATAGTTATGATTAAATGTTATTTCGAAACGCATGCATCAATGGGCGTTCCAAAATGGGATGGATTGACAAATTGGCAGGTGGGGAGTGGTTGAAGTTGTTGTAGAGGTTCAAAAAATGTTATAAAGTTCGCGCTTCACAACCTATATAACTCTTACAACGTTTATAACCGTTACAACTTATCCAACAAATTTCGAAACGCTGTTTTTAAATTTTCAACCGTTGAAATATCAGTTATCTTTCCCTCCCCATCCATTTTTGAACGTATAAAAGGTATCAACAAAGTAGCATCCTTTTGCAAATCAGCATTTAAAGCGCCCAGTATCAACAGCAAAGCCGCATGGGCATTTTCGCCGCCGTTGAAGCAGTTATCAATGCCATGGTCTTACCATCCAGCGAACCGCTCGAGACCGTCCAGTCGAGCGCGTTTTTTAACGTGCCGGGTACACCGTAGGCATATTCGGGTGTGCAGATGATAACGGCATGAGCGTCGGCCAACAACTTTCGAAATTCAGCCACTGTTGCAGGCGGATTATCGTTATCCAGCCCGGGGTCAAAATGTGGTATTTGTGCCAGGCCATCGTAAATGGAATATTCAATACCGGCAGGCGCCATTTCGCCCAGAAAACGCTATATAGCATGGTTTGATGACCCCGTACGCAGGCTGCCGGATATGGCGAGGATTTTTTTTGAGTTCGATGACTGCATATAGAAGTGCTATATTATGTTAAAAAAGAATAGTCTTTTCGCTGCTAAAGAAATATGATTATTAGCTGACCAATAGCACCTCGACGCAAAAGTTTATTTATGCCCAGTTTTTACCTTTCCAACCTGCATAATCAATTGGTGTCGGAAAGTTTTGTAGCTCCCCGTTTCTAGGCTACTTATTTTTATTTTTTTGCCACTCTTAAGTTCCAGGGTTACTCGTCGTCCATTATAAATTATATCTCTATCAGAAGGGAAGATAGTGTTATTCTCCACTCTAATCGGGGCATCGACCTCTTTTATTCGGTCAATATCAGCTAAATAAATTGTGCGATTGTAAAATAAAAGCGGTCTTTTAATAATAAGCTGGTTTTGAGTCAGGGTGAATATTCTAAAACTCAATGCCATTAAGAAACAACCTAAGCAAAAAAGTAAGAAAATACATTCAAAAATAATAAATATTATTTTCCCTGCACTTTGATCAACTCCGCTTGGCATTCCTTTGGCCGTAGTCATCGAAAAGAACCAGAAATCAAAAAAGATAGACCCCAAGACGCCGATCACAATCATTACATAGCCGGGGTTAGTTTTAAACAAAATGGAGGGTTCGTTCATTATGTACCAATTATAGTCATAAAATCAGTTAGTTCAAACAACCTCACGTCCCCGCCGGACTAAACTGCAATATAAACGAAGAGCCCACACCGCTTGTCGACTGCACTTGTATGTTGCCTTTATGCAGCAGCATAATCTGTTTGCACAAGCTAAGCCCTATGCCGCTCCCGCTTTTGCGCGTGCTGAAAAATGGGATAAATATCTTATCAAGCAATTCGGGCGGCATACCCATGCCATTGTCCGTCACTTTTACCAGGGTTTTATTGTTGCTTTGCACTTCGGCAGAAAGGGTAAGGCGTGGTTTTTCCCTGTCTTTTACCGCCTCTACCGCATTTACCATTAAGTTAATGAGCACCTGTTCAATCAGATTTAAATCTGCTTCAATAGCAAGGGTAGGGTCTCGCAGGATAATTTCTAGCTCGATATGTTTTTTTTCGAGCGTGGGCCGCATCAGGCTGTTAAGCGTTTCGAAAAGGTTTCGTACCAATATTTTGGTCAAATCGAGTTTGGTGATTTTATTGAGGCTCCGGTAACTTTCGGTAAATTTCAATAAGCCCTCACTACGGCGTTTTATCGTATCAATGCCAAGCTCCAGATCCTCCAACTGACTGCTGCCAACACTGTCAGCAATTTCGGGGCTTTGCAATCTGTTTTTTAAAGTATCAGCCAAAGAGGAAATTGGCGCCACAGAGTTCATGATCTCGTGGGTCATAACATTCAGCAATTTTTGCCAGGCCTTTGATTCTGTTTCATCCAAAGCTTCACTTACATTTTGAAAGGCCATGAGTTTGTATACTTTATCGTCGCTGCGCAACACGCTGGCCGTCACCAAAATTTTTATCAGTTGCTGGTTACGGGTCATCGTAACAATTTTGCTATCGCCCGGCTTCAGTTTAATTATCTCCCTGTATAAACCTTCTTCCCGCTTTTCCAGCGAATGAATGGTTTTCAAATAGGGTACACCTATCAACTGCTTAAAAGCTTCATTTATCCAGCCGGTATCGCCGTTATCCTGTTCATACGAAAGTATCCCGGTATCCACCAGTTCCAGGATCTTTTGCAGGTAATGATATTGTGTTTCCCGCTCACGGCTGATCAGCTTAAAAGTGGTATTGATTTCGTTAAATCCCTTGCGGAGCGGTTTTAGTTCGTTTGGCGCTTTTCGCACGTCAAAATGGCGCGAAAAATCACGGTAATGTATCGATTCCACAAACTGGCTCACCTCATCCTGCGCCTTTTTCTGAAACCTTATCAGGTCCATCACCTCGTATATTACCAGCGGAATGGTTATCGCCAAAAATAAAAACATCCCCTGTACCACCAAAAATGATGTTGCAGTAAGTGTAATTAAAAGTAGAACTACGCGCAGCACCAGCCGCCATTCATATCGGTTAAATATCATATTTGCTTAGTCTGCGGTACAGGGCGGTACGGGTTAATCCAAGTTCTTTAGCGGCCCTTGTTATATTGCCATTGTGCTTTTCAATTACACGCAGAATGGCATTTTTTTCCATAGTGCTCAAAGGAACGTTGTCATCGTCAACAACAATGTCTGCTTGTGTTTCCAGGATCGAAAATATAAGGTCGTCGGCCTTTAGCAGAGACTCATCGGCCATTATTACTGCCCGTTCAATGGTATATTGCAATTCCCTTACGTTGCCCGGGTAATTATACGCTTTTAGCTTTTGCAATGCTGCAGCATCAAAATCAACCGCATTCTTCAGGTATTTGCTGGCGTAAAGTTTTGCGAAATGGCGGGCCAAGATAACAATATCTTCATTACGTTTTCGCAGCGGCGGCATATTAATTTCAACTGTATTTATACGATATATTAAATCCTTGCGAAAACGGCTTTCGTTGGCAAGCTCGTACAATGGCAGGTTGGTGGCGCAAATCAGCCGAATATCGATATCCATCGCCTTGTTGGTACCGAGCCTGGTTACCTGCCGGTTCTGTAAAACAGTTAATAGCTTAGCTTGCTGTTGAAGGGAAATATTACCAATCTCATCCAAAAACAGCGTGCCGCCGTGAGCATCCTCAAATCTGCCGGGCCTGTCTTCCCTCGCATCGGTATAAGCCCCTTTTTTATGCCCGAACAACTCGCTTTCAAACAAGGTGTCAGTCAACGCGCCAACGTCGACCTTTACAAAAGGTTTATCTGCGCGTAAAGAACGTTCATGAATTGCTTTTGCCATCAAATCCTTACCGGTACCGTTTTCTCCCAAAATCAGGATATTGGCGTCGGTGGGGGCTATTTTATTCACTTTATAAAAAATATCCTGCATCACATCTGAGTCGCCTAATATAGAGGTATCACCGGCAGTGCTCTTTACTGATGATTTGACGGTTTTGACACCTTCTTTTTTGTCGAGCAGCTCTTTTATGGTTCCTATCAGTTTCTCATTGTGCCAGGGTTTAACAATAAAATCATTGGCACCTTCTTTCAATGAGCGCACAGCAAGATCGATATCACCGTATGCGGTTATCATAATAACACAAACATTTGGTCTCCATTCTTTTATTTTGTGCAGCCAGTACAAACCCTCGTTGCCGGTGTTAATGGCGCTGTTAAAGTTCATATCGAGCAAAACAATATCAACCTCGTTGCGCTGAAGCAGCCAGTTTATATTTTCGGGATTTTTTTCGGTTATAACTTCCTGCACTTCTGTTTTTAGTAAAAGTTTAACAGCCGTAAGCACATCCGGATCATCATCAACAATTAAAACAGTAGCTTTTTTTAATATCATCTTTCGTTAGTTCATTAGTTCGCTGGTTCATTAGTTCATGGGTAGTAAGAATCGCGATATGTCCATCAATAATAGCATATTTAATTATATTTATTCCACAAACGTTAATTGATTAGCACGAACAATTAATTGTTGACAAAAATATACCAATGAACTAATTTACGTTCCTCATGCAACAATTTTTATGCTAAAAGCGTCAGATATAAAGCTATTACATATAATTGATTGGCTATGAACTATGAACTATAAACCATTAACTTTAACTAATGAATTAATGAACCAGCAAACTAATAGGTCATTGTATCATAATCGGACACTTGCTGTAACAGAAGCGAACGCCCTGAACTTGCATTTTACATTTAAGCTATTGAAAAACAGCTGTTTAATTTGTGG
>DASXMZ010000065.1:0-4187 GCA_036495385.1 Mucilaginibacter sp.
TTGAACAAGCCTGGGATGACAGGAATTTACTGCGTTATAACGAATATGTAAATGCCATCGATACCGTTATCGAAAAATTAGATAAAGGCGAATTTCGTGTTGCTGAATTAATAGGTACACGTTGGCACACTAATGAGTGGATAAAAAAAGCCGTTATTCTATATTTCCCTATAAGGCAGATGGAGGAGATTTCGGTTGGGCCATTTGTTTTTCATGATAAAATGAAATTAAAAACAGATTATGCCAAAACGGGCGTTCGGGTTGTGCCGCATGCAATTGCCCGCTACGGCGCCCATCTTGCAAAAGGGGTTATCATGATGCCATCATATGTCAATATCGGTGCTTACGTTGATGAGGGCACCATGGTTGATACCTGGGCTACGGTAGGGTCATGCGCTCAAATTGGCAAACATGTACATTTAAGTGGTGGTGTTGGCATAGGCGGTGTATTGGAACCCGTACAGGCAGCGCCCGTTATTATTGAAGATAATTGTTTTATTGGCTCAAGGGCCATAGTGGTTGAGGGTGTGCACCTTGAAACTGAAGTAGTACTTGGGGCAAATGTGGTTTTAACCGCATCAACAAAAATCATTGACGTTACGGGTGAAAAACCTGTTGAATACAAGGGTATCGTACCGGCACGCTCGGTGGTAATTCCTGGTTCGTACACAAAAAAGTTTCCTGCAGGCGAATACCAGGTACCATGCGCCTTAATTATCGGCAAACGCAAACAATCAACTGATAAAAAAACATCGTTAAACGACGCTCTAAGGGAAAATAACGTATCTGTTTAGTGAATTGTTGATTGAGCTGGATTAAGTGAATAGTTGAGCTTGGTGCAAATCCAACCGCGTTAACAATTCACCCAATCAACCATTCACTTAATCAACCACATTAAATGAAAATACTGATAAGGCTGCCTAACTGGCTTGGTGACGTAGTAATGAGTGCGGCTTTCGTTAGTGCGGTTAAGCAGCTTTATCCTGATGCCGGGATTGACGTAATCATAAAGAAGGAAATAAGCAGCATAGCATCACTCCTGCCAGACTTGCACACTATCCATCGGTTTTCTAAACAGGAAAATAAAGGGCTAAACGGCGTTTATCGTTTTGGGAAGAAACTGCGCAACGAAAAGTACGATCTCTTTTTTAACCTGCCCAACTCATTGTCTTCTTTAGTAATGGGGTGGGCCACCGGAGCTAAAAAACGGGTTGGTTTTTTTAAAGAAGGCGGCTTTTTTTTATTGACCAACGGTTATAAAAAACCATTGAATGTACACCGGGTGGATGAATTTGTTTCGTTACTGGAACAATTCACCGGTGAAGCAATCAAAAACAAACAAGTAAAACTTAATCTTGAAAAACCTGCAAAAGTTGATGGCAACCGGGTTTTAATAAATTTTAACTCCGAAGCGGAATCCAGAAGGATGCCGCTGGAAAAAGGCGTATCAATTATTAATTCACTCACACAGGCTTTTAAAGGTGTTAAATTTACATTTATCGGCTCATCAAAAGAAGTTGATTTTATTAACCGGATAATTGAAGGCGCAATAAACACCAACCAAATAGAAAACCTTGCAGGGAAAACCGATCTTACCGGGTTAGCTAACTTAATGGCGGCTTCGGCGGCTTTATTGACCACTGACTCTGGCCCCGCCCACTTAGCCAACGGCGTTGGAACGCCGACCATTGTATTGTTCGGCGCTGGCAACGAGCATAATACAGCCCCTTATAATACTCACAATTTAAAGGTGTTGCGTTATGGAAAGCTCAGTTGTGAACCTTGTGTAAAAAACACCTGTAACTTGTACCGTATACCAAAATGTATGGAACTATTAGAGGAATTACAGATCATTGACGCATTGAGCGTATATTTGCCCCATGCTTAAAGAAGAAGTTTCAAAAGCGCTAAAGGTTATACTTGAAGGGGGTATAATCCTATACCCTACCGACACCATTTGGGGAATAGGTTGTGATGCAACGAATAGCGAAGCAGTAAAAAGAATTTACAAGTTGAAGCAGCGCGATGAGGTCAAAAGCATGATTATTTTACTGGATACAGAAAACAAAATGGAAAGCTATATCAAAGAAGTAAACCCGCTGGCTTACGACCTGATTGAATATGCAGAAAATCCTTTAACGCTTATTATGCCTGGCGCCAAAAATATATCAGCCGAATTAATTGCGGACGACGGCAGCGTTGGCATCCGCATAGTTAAACATCCTTTTTGCCAGCAGTTAATTCAACGCATGCGTAAACCTTTGGTTTCCACATCAGCTAATATTAGCGGCAAGCCGTCGCCCCAATATTTTGCACAAATCGTGCCTGAAATAATTGCGGGTGTCGACTATGTGGTTGATATTGACCATCATGATATGGAAATAAAAAACCCTTCTACAATAATGAGACTTGAACCGGATGGAAAATTTGAGTTTATAAGACGCTAAAGTTATTTATGATTTTAGATTTACGAGTTAAGATTTATCAGTAAACTCTGGTCAAAAACTCAAATCTAAAATTCTTATTCACAATAAGCAATGAAACAATATTTGCAAAATCCTATATTTTCTGTGATATCAAAAATAGCGGGCGAACATAATTTGCAGGTATACGTTATCGGCGGTTTTGTACGTGATATTTTACTCAACCGATCTTCAGATGATATAGATATAGTTGTGATCGGTAACGGCATTTCATTTGCCGAAAGTGTGGCAAGAGTGTTAAAAACAAAGCTATCCATATTTAAAAACTTTGGTACTGCGTCGCTGAAATACCGCGATCTCGAAATAGAATTTGTCGGCGCGCGCAAAGAATCATACCGCCAGGATTCGAGGAAACCCATTGTTGAAAACGGCACCCTGGAAGATGATCAGAAAAGGCGCGACTTTACCATAAACGCATTGGCAATTGCGCTGCACCCCGATTCCTTCGGGCAACTCCTAGACCCGTTTAATGGAATTAATGATCTCGAAACAAAACTGGTCAGAACACCTCTGGATCCTGTCGAAACATTTTCTGATGACCCGTTACGAATGCTTCGCGCAGTACGCTTTGCATCGCAATTAAATTTTAAGATAGATGAAAAAGCGATTGCAGCGATAAAAAGCAATATCGAAAGGATCAACATTGTATCACAGGAACGGATAACCGATGAGCTGAATAAAATAATTCTATCTCCAAAACCTTCTGTAGGTTTTAACTATTTGTTCGATACCCGTTTGCTTCACCGCATATTCCCGCAAATGACGGCGCTTTACGGGGTTGAAATTATAGACGGTAAAGGGCACAAGGATAATTTTTATCATACTTTACAGGTTCTCGATAATATTTCCGCGACGACGAACGACCTTTGGCTGCGTTGGGCCGCAATATTGCACGACATTGCAAAGCCCGCCACCAAACGTTTTGAACAGGGCCATGGGTGGACATTTCATGGACATGAGGAAAAAGGTGCGCGCATGGTACCTAAAATTTTCACACAGTTAAAATTGCCACTCAATGAGAAAATGAAATTTGTACAAAAAATGGTGCAATTACATTTACGTCCCATTGTTTTAGCGCAGTCAATTGTAACCGACTCGGCAGTACGAAGATTATTATTTGAAGCCGGCGAGGACATTGAAAGTTTAATGTTGTTGTGTAACGCAGATATCACCAAAAAAAATGAATATAAAATAAAAAAATACCGGCAGAATTTTGAACTGGTACAACAAAAATTAAAAGACGTTGAGGAGCGCGATAATATGCGCAACTGGCAGCCGCCCGTAACAGGAATCGACATTATGCATCTGTTTGGCATTAAGGAAGGCCGTGAAGTAGGGATCATTAAAAATCAAATAAGGGAAGCTATTCTTGATGGCGAAATCCCAAATTCACGCGAGGCAGCTATTAATTATACTATTGTAAAAGGAATGGAAATTGGCTTAAAAGTTGTGACTAACAATTTAGAAAATTAATGTCGGATTTAGGGAATTCGATGTCGGATTTGTCGGTCGGCGCGGCTTACTGATATAATTAAAAATCCGAAATCGAACATTTGAAATCCAAAATAAACTAAAACATTATTATTTTTGTAAAAATCTACTAAAAAATGGCGCTATACAGGTTCAGAATTACTTTTGAAGATTATGATGACGTGATAAGAGAGATCGATGTAAAATCAAATCAAACATTTGAGGATCTTCACA
>DASXMZ010000066.1:0-19280 GCA_036495385.1 Mucilaginibacter sp.
CGTTCATGCTCAAGGTTGTCCAGCGAGGGATGGCGACCTCCCACGGCATCAGCCAATATCTCCCGGGCAATACCCAAACCATTTGACGCGTTTGCAAAATAAACCACAGCATCTTTTCGGGATACTGACGCCATAAAAAAAGCTTTCGCATCACCATTGTCGCCCCAATGCCAAAACCAGGTTCCATCCGGCATGATCTCCAACCCTACCCCAAGTCCCCAGGCCAGTTCGGGATACTTATTGGTAACCCGTATACCCGGGGCCAGCATTTTCTCCCAGGTATCTTTTTTCAAGCCCGTTCCATTCAGTACCGCTACAATGAACTTTGCATAGTCGGCTGCGTTGGTAGTGAAGCTTGCAGCGGCATTCGCGTCCTTTTTGGCAGCTTCAGGTCCGTCGGTCGTTTCGTCTGTCCTTCCTGTTACCTTTCCAAAATTGTCGTGACGATAAGCCTTAATACTATCGAACTTTGCAAGCCATACATAACTGCTTGAATTCATGCCAAGCGGTTTTAACACCGTTTGCTGCATGAAGTCCTCAAGTGCCATGCCGGTTATCTTTTCTACAACTCTCGAAAGGTAAACGAAACCCTCACCCGAATAGCTCCATTTTTGACCGGGATCGAAATGTATCTGCAATATTTTGCTTTTATCGAATTCGCGCCAATTCGGGAAGCCGGAACTGTGCGTAAGTACGTGTCTTGCGGTTATCAGGTTTATTCTTGAGTCGGGCACATCATAATTGTTACCCAGGTATTTAGTCAACGGCGTATCAAGGTCCAGTTTGCCCTCATCTACCAATTTTAGCACGCCATAAGCAAAAACACATTTACTGAGCGAAGCCGCCTCAAAAACAGTTCGCCGGGTAACTCGTTTGCGGGTATCGGCGTTCATTACACCGTAGGAACCGGTCCAAACCAGCTTGCCATCGTGAATTAGGGCGATAGACATACCCGGAATATCTGCCTTTTGCATCAGGTCGGGAACGTCTTTTTTAAGCTTTACAATCGCTTCCTTTGCAGTAGTTATCGCTTGCGGACTTGCACGAAGGCCTGTTAGTACCAGCGAAATAAACAGAAGGGTAAATAATTTCAAATTCATGACGTCTTTTTAAATCATGAGTAACCTGCGAAGGCAAACCACATGACATCGCTTTAATTTATTGAAAATTAAATACTTATTTCCGATAATCAAAAATCAGCCGTTCGTTTATGAACAATTGTAGTATCGAAAGCAATCAGTAAAATTTTATGCCCGTAAGAACCGTGCTTTTTTTTAACTACCGGTGCCAGGAACTATTTGGTGGCAATGTCTATTTCAAGACGGGTCATTATACACAGCCGGGTTTACAAAAGTTTACACTATTTTACTTTTACAGGTTATATTTATCTTTAAATAAGATACTTACGAAAAAAAGAACCGCTTTTGTGTAAACCATCTTTTTGGTTTTTTGACCTGACCAGTCTTGGCTATCTTATTGACATTCAGAATATTATGGCGTTTTCCGTCTTCGCAGGTCTCTCGCAGAGGACCCTGCGGTGTGTATGATCTTCTTATGTCGATAATTCGCGATAATCGGTGATGGTTACTGACGGGTGTGAGAACCCCATAGCTTTTGGCCTTTGCCCGGATTCTCGCGCCAGGTTGAGTGTTTATTTATAAAGTTTCCAGTTTACTTGACTCATGAGATAAAATGAGAGAATCAAATTGGTAATAAAAAGCGTTATTACAGTCCAAGCTATTATTGCCCCCAATCTTATTTTTTCTTTCTGGCCATTTATCAAACTCATGTACTATTTTCTTCCATTTATCTTTATGATGAAATATAAAGTAATTGGGCAGTGCTATAAATAGTATGTAAATAAAGATTATATATTTATTGTTACCAAAATCAATCCATTTTTTACTTACTATAGTGTAATATGCGATACCGGAAAGACCCAAAAATATTTCGATTACATCAATCGACAATTCAGCTTTCCAATCACTCATAAATTTAGGAATTGATATATTTTCCCAAAATCTATAAAGCTTATAGAATAAATAATAATATGCTTTCATTTTCTATATTAATCTAATTTTTATGTTTAAGGCATACCCATTAATGCTTGAGGTGGTGCGACATTTGGCTGGTTAAGTTGATTGTATACCAGTGTCGCATTTTCCGTCCCCGAGGGTCCTCTGCGAGAGACCCTCGGGGACGGAAAATTCGCCCGGACCTTGAACAGTTTACCGTAAGATTTTCAGTCCCTCAATACGTTTAAAATGTTTTTTGTTTAAAGTGGCGATTGGCAATTCGTTAACCATGCAAGTTGCGGCAATAAAAATGTCCCTAAATTCGATCAACTCATTTTTCTTTTTTAGCTGGTGATAAATTTTGGAAGCCTGCAATGCCACTGCATTTGTAAACGGCAGTATGATTAAAGATTCCGTTACCAATTTGATATCTTTTTCTTTGTCCTTACTTGTCGCACCCATATAAAGCTCGTACATAGAAACGGCTGATATGCATAATTCTGGTTCATCAGAAAGCTGATAAAGTTTAGAGGTTAATTTATCTTTTGAACGTAAATGGTCTATTATGATACTGGTGTCGATTACCATTGTTCAGGCTTGAGGCTTTCAAAAGCTTTTTTACTTTCGTCAAAAACTTTCAGATCATCTTCTGTCCAGGTTGAAACACTGGCTAGTTTCTTTTTATAATCGGATGGCTTAGTAGAACTTTCTGACTGAATGGTCACACCCAAGCCTGCAAGTATTTGTTTAACCAAGGTACTTTTCTCGTCGGGTATATTGATAGTCAGCTTTTCCATATATCAAATTTACATTTTTTTTGACAATTGTATTGTCATACATCACAACGAATTATCTGGTGGCAGTGTTTTGTCAGTAGAAATGCAACATTTTTCACGAGCAAAAAATTACAAATAACTGTTAATAAGCTATTAATAAAAACACTGCGCTCGTCGTGAGCGTGAACAGTGAACAACATCCTAAAACAAAAAGACTTCCGAAGTTTTAGAAACTTCGGAAGTCTTTTAGCAATTATTACCTTTTTTAACCCTTCTTTTCGAGCACTAAAACTACTTTATTAAAATCTGAGGATGCATTGATAATTTTTCGGAATTGGTCAAATTGGGCAAGCGGATAAGCTGGCTTTCTGTATTCTTCCATAATGTGTACGGAAAGTACATTGCCCTTTACTTCGTAGCTCGAAACAAAACCCATTGTTAGTTCGCCGTCGTCTTTATATGTCTGTTCAATTTTCAGATCATTAAGGTTACTGATTTTATATCCATCTGGTATTACAAAATCAATATGCCTTTCTTCAACGTGCCCAAAATCCGCATCAATAGGCTGCTGTCTTGGTTTTTCCTGGTACATCTCTACCTGCGGCCCAATTGCCATCCCGATTTTTAAAAGGAGTTTATTCCCCGCTCTCTCTATCAATTCTCCCGATTTCGTTTTGGTATGAAGAATTACCGGGACGTTGGTGTTTTCTTTTTCAAACTCCTGGTTTAAAACTTCGGAGAATAAAATATTTTCGGAGTTGGCAAACGCTTTGGTTAATTCCTTAATGAAATTCCTTTTTTGCTCGTCGTTTGCAAAATTGAAAGCATCCCGGTAGTTTACAGCGGCATATCCGGCGAAACTTTGCTTTAGGTCAATGCTTAGCGAATCAAGGCCACTGTTAAATTCCAATTTTGCATCAATATCGTCAAAAGATTTACTGTAATCTTCCAAATCGATATTTCTTATTTCCGCAATAGCCGTAGAGAAACTGCCGATGGAGGTATGTTTACAAAAAAGTCCGTTTGTGGCGCCCCACGAAGGAGAAATCCAGGGGTACCTGAAATCCGGCCGTGTAGGTGCCAGGAATTTATTTTCGGCAGGGAAATAAAATAATGGATAGTCGCAGTTATTCCAGTTTTCGAAATCTTTGTCTATAATGAACTTAGTTCTGTCGCCGGTTAAAACAAACTGGTAATTTACACCCAGGTTTTGATAAATGGCACCATATAAGCGGGCCATACCAATTGTTCCTCCTATTTTATTTTGAATAACCTTATCTAAATTATTTCCCTCATCGCTCCTCAGTTCTTCGTTGTAGGAATAGTTCTTTTTCACATAACTCTCAACCACTATTATTTTGGATGTTTCATCCTGAATTTTGTCCCATTCATTTTCCTTAACTATATCCGAAATCTTTTTAGCGTCTTTTTCGGAATAATCGGTATAGATACTGTATATCCTTTTCGCCAACTCATTCCACGTAAAAAGGCGTTCCCCTTTGTGAACTGCGTCGTTGTAAGAAAGCCTGTACTCAATTCTATTAAGGTTTGCCTGGTAAGTGGCATATTTTTCGTCCTCTGCCCCCGCTACGTCCTTAAAGTAGCATTTAGTAATTCTCTTTTTATCAATCACCGTATCAGCAGCGGTAACCAGGAAATTATAAGGCTTTATTTCAAACCGCAAACGCTCAGGGCCTACGATCTGGAATGTAGTTTCCAGGGTTGGGAAACGACTCTGTACTTCTTCCCGGCCAAAAAAAGAAGTGTTTTTTTTGAAAGTATAAAAATATTCAACGTCGCATCCTTTTTCCAATCCCGCCATAGCGAAAATTTTGTAGACATTTCCGTCGTCCTCTTTAAGATCTTTTATATTATTTTTATCAAGTTCAATAATTTTTCCACCGGGAAGAATGGTGCGGGCCTTTATATCTGCAATATCAGCATTCTCGCTAATGCCCAGGTATATTTTATTAAAACTCTCTATACCCCTATCGTCATTGATGTGAATAATTTTGTGAATTGTATAATATTCTGCAATCTGATCTTTTGCCCCATCAACATATTCCATTCTTCTTTTATCAAAAATAATAACTGCCGATTCCTTACTGTATTTGCTGTCAAATGAATGGATTGCAGGCTTATCGGCCCATGTTTCTTTTTCGATGTTATGGTCCTGGCTGTATAAATATTGAAATGATAACAAGGCCGTTACCAGGGAAAGAGTTTGTTTTTTCATACTGTTAATTTTTTGCGAGGCTTAGTGTTTCTTTATATAGTGGGAGCAGGTTTTCGAGTACTTTATTCCATGGTTGAAATTGATCACTTGTGAGCAACAGGTTATCATTGTCAAATTCCTGGGTAAGAATAACCCAATTGCCCTTTTGCTCATATTTTAAATCAAAGCCCCAAATGGTGTTGTGGAAAGATTTGCTTTGCGGCAAAAAGGTGACCTTATACCCATCGGGAACCTTTAACATGGTAACGTATTTTCTTACCGATTTAAAATTATACGAAACCGGCATTTTTCTTCGCGGGTAGTCTATTTGCTCACTTTCATAAAATTTGAAAAGATTGAGGTTTAAATAATATTCCTCTCCTATTTTCTTAGCATAATCGGGCAATTTGAAATCTGCGCTCAGCACAATCTCATTTGTTGTTTCCTTTTTGTCAACATGAAATGTGTCGAGCTTAAACTTGTTTGAGCCTCTGCTAAACTCATCTTTCATATCTTCGTCTATATTCTTTGCGTTCCAGTACATCAACTCGCCGTACATGTTCATCGCATAATAACCTTTCAGCTTCTTTTTTATCTTTCCTTTTATGCCATTTTGCGTTAGTTCCAGCCAGGTTGTATCTATCACTGCGTTGCTGCTTTTTTCCAACACCGGAATTTTAAGAATTTTATATTCCTTCTCGCTGATTCCTACCATTGCCTCCTTATCTTGTATGGCTGCCGGCGGAACGCCAAAAACACATGTAGGATCGGTACCATCCAAAAAAATAAATTGTCCGTTGAGGTTAATCGCACAAATCATGTGGTTACTCACCAGGGGCAAAGGCGTCTGGCTAAATTTATAAGGAAGGTCGCGCGTCCCTATCCACGTAAAATAAGCGGGGACGCCCGCTGCATTTATCATTTCCGTTAGGATACTGGCCATATCTTTACAATCGCCGAAACGCCTGCTGCATACCAAACCGGCATCCCTGGGTATAAAGCCTTCCATACCATCCTCAAATGCCACGTATTTAATATTGTGCTGAACCCATGAATAAATACTTCTTGCCTTGCTTTCTGGCGTGGTAAGATGAGTCGTCAATGAATCAACCAGATGTTTCAGCTCGGGGTTTATTGTATTATTTATTGTTTTTAAATAACTATAATTGAGCCGGTACAGATCATCGGCGTTCGACAAATAAGAAACAACGTTACCCTTTTCGTCTTTGTAATTTTCGATATAAAAAATAACATGGGGAGAATACCAGGCAAAGCCAGGAGCGTCGGGGTATCTTTTATCTGCAGGGCAATTTTTGTACCGGAAAGTATAAATATTGTTATGATGTTTACTTTCGACATTAACCGATACCTGGTTAGTATCAAGCCCGATCAGTTTATACTTTAAAGAGATATCTTTTGAAACAGTCACCTTCAGTTCGCTGTTTGCCACAGGCACATTACCTGTAAAGTAAAATGGCGACAGCAGGTGCGGATCCTTATTGTGCCAGGATACTTCCAGGTTACCTACGGCACCGGGCTGTACCGAAGGAAAATTGAATGTTGTTTCCTTCACATCATCATAAAAAACAAAGCTTTGCTTATCCGTACTGGTTTTAAATTCGCTTACCTTTAGCTTTTTATCATCGGCGGTGCGGGTGTAGGCCTCGTAAGCAATCAATTGCTGAAAATCACTGTGCGAAAAACCATATTCGCTCATGTAGGCAGTGGCACTGGGCAACAAATATTCTATTTGCTCGGTCTCATGACTTTCCACATACGGCTGGCCATCTTTCAGGTTAATGCTATACTCCAGAATTTTGTTTAGCATCACGGCCTTCTCACCCTTAAACTGTTTCTGCAGCGAATCAATACTTTGCGCTTTTAAAATATGAAACTGAAAAAATATACAGGTGAATGCTACTAAAAACAAGCAGCGGGGTTTATTTTTCATTTTTTACTGATATAAGTTTGCCGTAATTGTACCACATTGTTTTTAAAAGTTTTCCATTTGCGTCGTAATATTTTACCGGACCATGGTTAATGCCGTTTACAAAAAATAACTCCTTTTTCAATAGCCCATTGCTATCAAATTCTTTGCAAATACCATCTGCATTATCGGTCACATAATGATATTCGGATTTCAGTTTTCCATTTGGGTTATATTCTATAAATGCGCCTTCGACTATACCGTATGCCGCGGTGTCGATATATCTTATCTGGCCATTGCTATAGTATATTTTGTTTGCTCCATTTTTCACACCATCGCTGTAAGTGCATTCACGTAATAACTTCCCGTTTTGAAAATAGGCTTTCATATTACCATTGTTGCTGGCAATAGGAACAAATGGCACCAACTTGCCATCACTTCCAATATAAGAGTATGATTTAACATTATCATTTTCAAACGCTAGCTCATATGTAACTGATCCTTCAGGGTCATATATTTTTTCAATCCCGTCAAGCTGGTCATCCTTGAAAAGAGAAACAAAGTCCTTATTGCCGCTCGGGAAATAATAAGTCTTCTCGCCGTTCAACAAATCATTTGAATATTGAGCGGAAGTATATATTTTTCCATCTTCATTGTAATATTTCCAGGTTCCTGTTTTATTGCCTTGTTTATATTGACCGTCAGCAGATTTTACTCCGCCGTAATAATAACTTGTGTAAATGCTGTCCATAAGCCCATTCCTATAAAATAAGCTACTTTCCACGCTGCCATCAAAATAATAAGTTTTAAATGGGCCGTTAAAATCGCCATTTACGTAATTTCCCTGGGTCATTATTTGCCCCTTTGGATAAATGAGCGTGTACTTGCCCGAAGCTTTGGGAAATGAATCAACCGCAATAATATTACCCGTTGTGTCGTATTGGGTCAATTCCTCCAGCCACCCCCTGTGGTATTTTTGTTCCAGTGTTTTTTTACCGTTCGGATTATAATCTTCTTTATATCCATCAAGCTCCCCGTCGAGGTAATATGATTTTGAGGTTAGGTTACCTTTTTCGTCATAATAAGCCCATTCACCCTGGTACTGACCGTCTTTTATCCATCCCTCAACTTCGGTTTGGCCGTTGGCATAGAAACTGGTATAATACCCATCCTCTTTTCCATCGGTATAGTTTATTTCAAACTTCTTTTTGGCATTCAAGTGGTACGTAACCGAATTACCGTTTAACGAACCGCTTTTGTATCCGTTTACCTGGTATAGCTTACCCGAGGGATAAAACAAAGTATCCGCACCATCTACGGTTCCTTTTTTATCATAATGCGAACAGGCTTTTTTGACCCCGTCGGCCGAGTAGGAAATAACATTAACCCCATCGCCTTTCATTTCTGCAGAGCTCAACTCATGTCCGGATTGGTCGAAATATTTCGCGGACTTAATTATGCCATTATCGTACATATATTTTGAAAGGATCTTTCCGTCTTTATAATAGAAAATGGCCTCTCCATCAATCTTTCCCTTTTTTGCAGTATAAGCATCCGAAACCTGGCCATTCTCAAAATATTCGTCATGTGCACCTTCCTCGATATCATTTACGTAGCTGCGTTTTTCTTTTATTTTTCCATCTTCATAATAATATTTCCATTCCCCCTGCCCTTTGTCTTTCACGTTCTGACCTTCTGCCGACAAGCTTCCGCTTTCATAATAATGTTTATATGGCCCCTCTGCCTTCCCATTATTATATTGTTCAATTTCTTTTATTTGTCCACTTTTATAGTATTCATGTGAAAGGCCCATACGCGCCCCACTAACAAAACCGTTCACCAATTGTAAATTACCATTTGAATAAAACTCTTTTGCCTCCCCATCGTACTTCCCAAGTTTATAATTGGTAATTGATTTTTTATTTCCTGCATAATAATAAATTGTGACCAAACCTTCCGGCTGGTCGTTCAAATAATTATCAACGGAGGATAAATTACCATTCTCAAAATAATGTTCCTGCTTACCTTCCAGCTTACCATTTTTGTATTGTTCTTTTGCCCTCGTCCTCCCCGAAGCAAAATAAAACTGCCATTCGCCTTCCCGTTTCCCCGCTTCATTATAATTGCCACGCACCTTGATGTTCCCACCTGGATAATAGAATTCCCAGGGGCCGGTAAGCGTTTTCCCATTATTTACTAACTCACCTTTTTCCACGAGTTTTCCGTCTTCAAAAAAATATCTTCTTTTGATTGAATCCCGCTTGTTATAATTCAATTCCCGGGTTGCACGTACAACGTTAAAATAGGCCGCTGCATCTTTGACAAACACCTCCAGTTCTTTCTTATTTTTCTTATTGTATTCCTGTACGGCCGCAACCTTTGAATTTGAGAAACAATGGTTTATCAATAATTCGAATTTACCCTGGTTGTATACCTGCTTAAAATAAGGCAAATAATATTGAACCCAAAAATCATTGTCGTTGTCTTTGTAATCCAATTTCTCGAATACAACCTGTATCTGCCTTATTATCGGATCGTCCAGGGCAGTTATTGGTTTGTAGGCCTTGTCGAGCGCTATTTTTGAGAGTACAATATCTTCTACTTCCTGGTAATTAGAGTTAGGAGCGATTTTTCTGTTATTTTTAAATCCTAATACTTCATCGGTACTGGTTGTAATCTGGCTAAGAAAATTGATAGATTTAGACCAGTACTTACCCTCCGGATTTACTAAAAGATAACTTATAAAACTCAGGAACGACGGTATAATTTTTCCCTGCTTTACAGCAACAAGGCCCAATTGGTAATGAGCACTGTACATATAAGGATTTATCAGCAGCGTTTTTTGAAATAAAAGTTCGGCATCATTAAGGCGGTTTAAAGCCACCATAGCGATCCCTTTATTAAAATATAGATATGAGTACGCAGGGTACCTGGCAATTGCCGAATCAAAAACCTTTATGGCTTCTTCTGGCTGACCCATATCATTCAATGTATTGCCATAGGTATTATAAATATCGGGCTCATATTCCCTTTGTGTTTTAAGCGTCAGGGCCTCCTTGCAATATTTTATAGCTTGCGCATATTGGCTATCAGCTTCACAGGTTAATGCTTTCTCGTAAAGCGACCAAACATAATTTGTGTCGCTCCGGCTTACTTTGTTGTATAAAACAAATGCCTTCTTATACTGACCGGAATCATGAAGCGCTGCACCTTGTTTGATGAGGTCGCCAGAATTAATAAGTTCAATCTTTTGTGCGGAAGAAATTCCGGGAATAAGGATAACCAGCAGTAACAGTGTGATAAGGCACTTCATATAGTTAAAATCAATTTTAGGTTGGGTTGGCGTGAAATTAACAGTTTTTTTTAATTAATGACCAAATGCAAAAGGCATTAATTAATAAAAAAGTTTTTACGGTTAAAGCTTAAAAAAGTTGAGTTTGCCGTGGCGAATCTGTCGCCATAATTTTAATAAAGAGATTATCAATATATTAATTATTGTGCACTGATAAGTGACAGCTTGGGAAGAATGATAATAGGTTCCAGATTTCAGCATCGGGAAATTCGGTCAAAAAAAATGTGCAAGCATTGGGGCTCGAAATATCTGTTAAAGTTCACCCCATAGCTCACGAGCTGTTTTTAATTTAATTTTTCCTTCTTGATGAAGTTTAACTTCTTTAAAAGCTGCTTCCAGATCTTTTTTCATTTTTTTTGCCGCAGGAGAAAGTTTATCGCCAGGCTCAATCACTTTAACCTTACCTCCTAATTTTGAGATTACTTTCAAAATCATTTCGGCGTCCTTTTCAGGAAGTTTAACTTCGGCGGTTATCATAAAACTAAATTTTTAATAAAAGTAAAGTAAAATCCCTAAATTTAAAAACACGTCGGCCGTTAGCAGAAATCAAATATCACAATAATGAAAAAACCACTCTTTTTAATAGTATTAACTCTCTGCTCCTATCATTTATTTTCTCAAAAATTATTGGCTTCATGGAGTCAACAAAACATCGAGAATTACACAAAAGAAATGTATGACGATGCACAAAAACTTACACCATCTGAGTTGCTTCTTAAAAATTTGAATGATAAATCATGGAGTGGAGTTTTTCTAACTTTAAATGCTTCCATAAATAACTATTCAAAAGAGATTACTTATCTGAGAGAACTTGCCAATCAAATATCAAACAATAACGTAACCAACTTGGAAGGAACAAGCAGACTGATTATTTGGGACAGAATTATTACCGGTGATATAATATTTGAGGGAAAAGGATTGGTTATAGACAATGATTTGTATAAAGTTGGGGGAAGAGCGAATCAGATACTTCAAAATTTAACATCAAAAAACTTTGGATTTGTAAACACCCATTCCAGCCAAAAAGCGCTGGAAGAGCTAAAGCAAAAGTGGCTGGACTATCTTTCAAACAAATCAGTTGAAGAATATAAACCAACCGAATATAAAAATGCAAAAATTCCGGAAATTAGTAGTCTAAACGCCGTTCAGGCATTAATCATTTCTTTACAAGACAATCCTAAAAAAGAGCAAATCACAAAAAATTGCTTAAAAAAAGTATACAACTTAGACCAAATGCCAAAAGAACGGGGTTCTTCGGCGAGTTATTGCGATCCGGACACATATGCATTTTCTTATTTGGCGATACTATTTGGAGATCAGAAATTTGATGAGACAAAGGACGCAAAATGGTGGCAACTTTTTTGGGAAAAGAATCACGACAAATTAGTCTGGAATAACGACAAGGGAATTTACGAAATTGACAAATAACTTCTGCTAACAGGTATCGACATAACGTCGACAAACAAGATTTATTCGAAATTACAGCAACAAGATAATAAAAAAGCAGCTCTTTTCAGAACTGCTTTAAACTCGGGTAAATGATGGGGCTCGAACCCACGACCCTCGGTACCACAAACCCATGGTATATTTTTCTAAAGTACTATTTCACAGCAACTTGACTGTCGACTAAATCATCTTGTAAAACAGTTGTAAAACAAGCGGACTTGAATATCCTATTGTATCTACATGTACGATATAATTCGGTTAATCAAAGATAACAAATTCATTCCTCTTCAAACATGACTTAACAAAAAAGAGTAAAATTCTTTTAGCAAAATGTAGACTTTAACGGCCCCAACAGGACTAAACTCGAACCGTTTAATAGAAGGTATTAAGCTTCTGTCTGCTGTTTAAGTTATTCTTTTGTGCCGCCTTGGATAAAATTTTTAAAAGAATTTGCCCGCAGGGGCTGAATTGTGATTTATTTGATTTTGTATAGAATTAGCTCTCAAATATTACTTAGTAAATTATGGTTCGATCCTGTTTCAGGCTGGCAATATATATGAGCCCACACTGGACATTTCTCGAACTATTTTCTAGAGGATTTGCGCAGATTGGCATTTTAGGTAGCGATAATCTTAAGCGGTTCTAGCCCAGTCTGCGGACAAATAATCAAGATCAAACATTATAATCCTTGTCCCCAGACTGCGCAGAATTCGAACCACATGTTAGTTCGGGTTCTTGAGTACCCTAATAGCGTAGTAATTAACGGGGTTCGAGTCCACTTGGTCTACAATTGTCTGACAATAATTCATTGGAAATTTAACCCATAGGGAAACTTCTTGAACCTATTTTTGAGTCGTCATAAACATTTAGCTGGTTAAAAAAACATTGTGAACTCTTATCAAAAGCATCAAACCCGCTGTTCATTTTTTCAAATCGTTCAGTCCTGTTTTTTGAGAAATTAGAAACTTTAAAAAACCGATATTTTTATATTCACAAGTTTGATAAATACTCATAATTTTCAAATACTCGTCAATCCTTGATTTTCGGAATGAATTTATGTTTTTATTAGCATGTAAAGCAAGGATTTTTATCGCGTGTTCTGCGTTACTATTGTTCCAGGAAACGTTATTGTGGTTAAGGAATTCAAATAAAGTATTACGGTTTCGTTTTAGCCTGGTTTGATATTGCTGTGCTATTTCAGTTTGATATACTTGCGCTAAAGTAGTAGTGAAGAACTTATCTGCTTCTTTTTTATACCTGTTTAAATGATATTGTGTGAGGCCAAAACGATCAATAGCAGAAACAATTTTTTGCAACAGTGTTGTAAATTCCTTTGCGATCCTTTTAAATTCCTCATTAAATGGATTTCTTATCAGATCTGAGTTAAAGTCCCGTATTAGATGTATCAGGCATTTTTGTTGAAGACACTTAATTGAATCATATCCGTTATAAAAATCGGTAACTAAGACTCCTTCAAAATCTTGGAGAAATTCTTTCAGAAAAGAAGCTTCCCTATTAGGCTTATAAATAGATACCACTTCAACTCCATTGGTAAACACCCAGACATAACCCTTCTCGAACTGCATCGTAAAAGGCGTTTCATCGACATATAAAACATCGCTCTTAATAATGCTGGTCAGCAAATTATCGTAGGTATCCCCATAATACCTGATAAAATAATCTTTACAAGCAAAAAAGGTCGCTCGCGACAAATATAAATGGAACAGATCCCTAAAATTATTCTCTATTACCCTGAATCCTTGTTTATTAACAATATGCTGGTATATTGCCCATGCTATTAAATTGTGTCCTAACTTTATTCTATGAGTTGGATAACCGGCAGGTATAAATTTATTTTTGCATGACATACATCCATATTTGTACGAATTATATTGAGTAATTAATACGTTAACCCCTCTTCCTGAAAATTTCAAATCAATAATTTTTTTGGAAAGGAGTTGTGAAGTGTAGATGTGTTCACTTTTACAATAATCGCACGACAGCCTTTTTAAATCAATTATTTTATTAGGTTTTAAATCGTAAAAATATTTTTTCTCCCTTAAAGCGATATTTTTAATTTTTTTAATCGAAGGATTTGTCTTTGCATAAACCTTCTCCCGTTGATAATCGAAATACGAGCATTCATTGATGAACTTTATTTCCGGGAAAAAGGATTCATTAACAATAAAAGTTGTCTTTTGATCTTTTTGTAAATCATTTATGTTACCGACATCCAACCTGGGGATTGCCTCCCTGTTGTTCACTATAACGGCATTGATAATTGCCTTCAGCTTGCTTAAAACGAGGCAATCTTCCTTATTGTAAGTGATGAGTTTCTCCTTCATCTGGTCATCGCAAGCAACATCCCATGTCTTTCTCCAAAATATAGATTCAATCCCGGACGCATTTTCTGCAGTCCAGCTAAATCCAATAAACTTTCCGATTTCTTTCAAACCGTTACTATAAGTTGGGAAATAAATGTGGGCATATAATATAGATAGGATATTGTAACAATGTCCGATAACTGCGGTAATATCATCGTGGCAGTCAATTGATAATTGATCCTTCATTTTGTGTAGAAAAATTGTTTCATAGCTTCCATAGTGATAGATGACAAAATCATCATAGCTTAAAACAATTGATAAGAAAGCTTTTACGATCGCTAATTGTTCGGCCCGGTTATTTGCCCAGAAATGATGATGTTTGATCTCATTTTCGATTTTAATGGTCAACCCAATTAAATAATAAAAATTATCATCAGGTAAGCCCTCAATATCTAAAAACATTTCCACCTTGGCATTAGGTAATAAAGGAGGAGAATCATAAATAAAGATCTTTTTTTCTCTGATAGCGAGCGCCTGCAATTCAACAGACCGGGTCCTCTTTTTAGTTTCTCCTTTTGGGGGCTTTCTCTTCGGGCGAAAAGTGTAGGACAATTGGTTAATTGAAAATATTCCCTTATTATTTAATTCCTTTATTCTCTCGCGGGTAATTCCCTTTAATAAACTCAAGTGATCTTCTTTAACAGCTTTTTCCCTGCACGTTTTTGAAAATTCACAAATGGAACAATGCGAATTTAAATGGAACAAGAATTTATCATTTTCTTTTAAAAGATTGGCCACTTTATGGAACTCCTTTAAATAGGTTTCAACTTTTATCCTAGTCAATTTGAATTTCCGGCCATATATGATTTCTGCAAAAGATATAGGTACAGATTGAATTTTGCTTAATGCATAAGCAATACCCGTGATCATAATCTTCGACTTCCTTGGAATGTGTTCAGTTGGGACAATCAGTGCGGGGATGTAATGAAAATCCTTAAAACTTGGTTGTGATGAAACCTTTTTTAAAAAATCGCAGTGAAATTTGAATCCTTCAAACTGTATTTCAATATTAAAAATATAATCTTTTTCTTGCCTTATAATTTCTTCAAAAGGATCTCTATCCGGGAATTTCTCATTGCATGGAACTGCTAATACGTCATTAAAAAAGTGTAGTTTTTGCAGCCTGGCATGTGATATTTGAAAACTTTCGAGATCGCATTTTTCGCCATGAACGCCTCTTAATTTAAGATAGGATTTATAATTGCATTCGAAATAGTTCTCGATTATTTCATTGGTGATATACATTGAGAAAGCCCAATTTGATATTGTAGAAATCACTTTAAATTTAATGACTTTTGAGATGCTATTTGTCTTTGTGGGTTTTGTAACCAGCACATCTGTCAAGGCTATCAATGGTGGATTTAACCCCTCAAGTCCAGTGTTGGCAGTTGACCGTAAAATGTTTTAAGTGTGCATACTCCAGTCTTAACACCTGAAGCATTGATTTGCCTTAACTTGAAACCGGAACAGGCTCCGAACCTGGCTAAACCGCGATATTCAATTGAGTAAATATTTCAAATCCTATATAGTCTGGTTCGAATTCTGCATAGCCGGGGACTCGGATAGTTTTAATTCATTCTACAAAACATGGTCTTCCCAGACTGGGCGCTTTTCGAACCACTTTTTAGATAGTTTGAAAAGTTTAGCGGGGTTTTCAGTGTAAATTTATTGGTTCGAATCCCAATGGGTTCACCCCTTGGGACAAGCGAAAAAAATCATCGTTTGTCCCTTTTTTATTTACTTGTAACTTGCTGTTAATCAGGTATATAAACTGAAATACTTCGCTTTTTTTGGCGGTTCGAACTTTCAAATCCTCAATTGTGAACTTTTCAGGGTAAATCGAACCAATTAGTTTTCTCTTGGCGTAATGGTCTGAATTACAGAATATTGTATTTAGTGCAGTAAGTTTTATCAGCGCTGAATCCAATGTTTTTTCTACTTCGGCAATGCTCATTTTATTGACATGCAGTTCACTGATCTTGCTTTCCAGTACGGCAATTTCCCGCTCCGCTTCCGCTTTTACGGCGCGAAAATCTGAGGCGTCTATATCATCGTTCAGAAGCAATTCCCTTGCCTTTGTTATCTTGTTGTTTAAAGTCGTTATACCATCGATATACTGTTTCTTAGCGCTGCTCGTTGATTGATATTCAGCACCATAAACATCAAGTATCACGCTCTTAAACAGGGTTGCAGCATTTTCGTTCAGGACATAATCCTGTAAATGCGCTGTAAATATGTCGTTTGCTTCTTCGGCTCTTTTCCGATAGCCGCAGGTTGCATTGCAATGGTAATAATGGTAATGTGCCGTTCTGCCTTTAGAGGCACTTCCGGTCAATACCTTACCACATTGCGGACAGGTAATAAAGCCTTTTAAGGCCAGCAAATCCTGGGTGACTATCTTTGTCTTTGTTTTTCTTTTGCGCCCTTCCAGTACATCCTGAACCCCGTAAAAAACGGAAGGCGTAATGATTGGCTCATGCAACCCGTCTACGGTATAGCTTTCCTCGTTCTTTAATTTAGGTATAAGTATCTTGCCCATATATACCGGGTTCCGCAAAGCATGCCAGAAGTTGTTTTTGCTGCAAGGAAGCCCTTTAGATTTGGCCTGCCGGTAAATCTCTATTACGGTATTTTGCCCGGTGCTTAGCTCTTTAAATGCCCATTGCAAAACAGAAGCAGCCGGTTCCTGCGGGACGATGGTTTTCCTGCCGCCTTCCATCGTCCTGTTTTTATAGCCTATCGGGGCGGTAGCCATGTAGCGGCCTTCCTTGCGTGCGCGGCGCATGCCATAAAAGACGTTTAGCGCCCGCCGGTCGTTCTCAATTTCAGGCGCCGTTAAATAGATGGCCAGCATCATTTTGTTTTCAGGAACTTCCATATCCAGCGGCTGCTCGATGGCCTGCGGTTCCACGCCTAATTTCTTTAAGGCAGCGATCATCTGGTAAGCGTCCGGCGCGTTCCTGCTAAAACGGTCCCACTTGGTGAACAGAACCAGGTCCGTCTTATTCCTTTGCTGCCGCAGCAAGCCCAGCAGCTTTGTCCATTCAGGCCGGTTAAAGGTTTTTGCCGAATGATCCTCGAATATGGTCTTACGTACCTGTATTTTGTTGATCTCGCAGTATTTTAATAATACCTCTTGCTGGCTTCGCTGCGAATATCCTTTATCGGCCTGTTCATCGGTACTCACCCTGATATATAAGTCTGCTACTTTCATTTTTTAAAGTTCTGATTTACAATCAATTTAGCAAAAAAATACAACAAATCCAAAATTTCTTGAGCTTCTTTTTCATTTACTTCCAAACCATTTTCAAGAAGTATTTTTTTAGCTTTTTCAGGAGTAATGCTCCTGTTATCCGTTGTTCTGGGCTTTACGAGCATTCATTAAGACAATAAAGTTCAGGTAACGCCGGAAGCATTGAACACCAGTAACCACTCCAGGTGCCATACGACCGACGGTTTACATAGTGCCTTAAATCTTTTGTCTTAACCCGGTGCTTACTGGGTAATACAGGTATGGGGAACCATGTAAAACTTTTATGTAAGCACCATACTCATACCGCATGAATTGCGGAATAAAAAGGAAGTACGGCGACGGGGCTAACGCCCAATCGTATTATAGACGCTCGTTAATTCATTTTATTACATTTAATTAAAAAAAAATCAGCACATACTAGCGCATTGCATCGCGTAAACAACCGGCAGCGATAGCCTTTGAAACGGTCAAGGGCAGCGCACAAAAAAACAATAATCCCGCGCTGTTTATATACCCTTTACCGTTTCAACGGCGATGCTAATTTCGTGAAAGCGTGCTATGCGATAATTATCCAGTTACTTTAGATCCCGCTATAAAAAAATAGGATATTTTATATCCAGCTAAAAACACTTCCTGGAAGCTAATTTTTTCAGCAGGTGTTTTACGAAGTTTAACTCCTGCCTTTGCGGCGAGGCTGGCGACGAATGGAATGTAGCGCAACAGCGCGTGATGTAATGAGTCGCCTGCCGCAGGCGCTCAATATCTATTTGTTCTACCTTAACGACAATATTATCCTACTGTAATAAATTTTGCGTTTTTCCTTGTATTTCAGCGCTTAACTGCTTGTTGAGTTTTCGGATGGCTTCGTTGTCCTTTTCCAATTCATATTGGCGGTAAAGCGCATGCCCCAATTCGACCTGTAAGGTCAATGCGGTATTGCCCAAGGTCACCACCCTGAAATAGAGAGGCTGCGATATGCCATCAGAATTTAAATCATTAACTATCTTTGAAACTTCTTCCATTGCAAAACTGATTAGCCGTTTGTCTCTGCCATCATTGTACAAAAACAACTCCGGCTCGATCTCATAGAACTTAGCCAGCTTTAACGCCTGTTTAGGGGACAGGTCGGATAGTGAATGTTCAAGACCATTATAATCTTCTTCCGTTATCTCTAATACTTTAGCCAGTTGCCCAACGGACCAGCCTTTAGCTTTTCTTGCAACATATAGCAGCCTATTCATCCTTTTGTTGATTGATGCACCTAATTTAGAAAGGCATAAGGCGGTGCCGAACCCAAAGGCCAGGTAAATTACTCATGAATACGGGTTATTTACCAATCGGAAAACTTTGTATATTTGAGATATGGAAACATCAGCTAAACCATCCAACACACATATCGGACGAAAAATAAGCCGCATCAGGGAACTGCGCGGGATAAAACAAGAAACGCTTGCCGCCGAAATGGGCGTTAGCCAGCAGACTGTTTCCCGTATTGAACAAGCTGAAACTATAGAAGATGAGGTATTGGAAAAAGTAGCTGGGGTTTTGGGTGTGTCTGCCGAAGCAATAAAGAATTATAGTGATGAAGCGGTTATTTATAATATTCAAAATAATTACGAAGGCTCAAGTAATCAAGGTGCGCAAAGCAGTTATAGCACATTTAATTTCAATCCGATTGATAAATTGATTGAATTGTTTGAGGAAAATAAAAAGCTTTACGAACGTCTTTTACAAGCGGAAAAGGAAAAGAATGAATTGCTAAAAAGCAAATAAATCACTGGGTAATTTACCCGCTATTAGCCATTGAATAAATACTATATTTGAAAAAAGGGCAATATTCTCTGCCCTTGTGATAAGGTTTAGGTAAAGTCCCCGAACAGCGAGTGCCAGGGGACTTTGTTTTGACGCGTTA
>DASXMZ010000067.1:0-3631 GCA_036495385.1 Mucilaginibacter sp.
AAGCGCTTCATGGAGCTGGGCATGAAATTGCTGGCTATGGAAAAGGAACGTCCGTATGTTGATCTGCCGAGGGCGATGATGGCCATCCGCTTTGATGACTACTCTATTGCTACGCAATTCCATCCCGAGGCCGATGCTGCTGGCGTGAGATCCCTTTTATTAAAGGAGGATGAAAAGCAGGATGTGATACAGGAACACGGCCTTGATAAATATAATGAAATGCTGGAATTGCTTGAAGAACCGGATAAATTAAATTATACTCAAAATACTATGATTCCAAATTTTCTAGATCAGGCTGTTTTGAGTTTCCAGGAGATGTAATAGTTTAACTTTCACTGGCTTTGTTTTTGATGTTAATTTCACTATAATTGGATATGGAGGAATTGGAACAATACCGACAACTTATTTTACCTGTTTTAAAGCGTTATTTTATCAGGCGCGCCGCTATTTTTGGTTCTTTTGCAAAAGGTAAATTCACAGTTGATAGTGACGTTGATCTACTTATTGAACCTGGAAAAGACTTTACAATTTTTAACATGCTTAAACTTGAAGAAGAAATTTCTGACCTGATAAAACGTAAAGTTGATTTGGTAGAATACAACGCGCTAAAACCCTCGATCAAAAAAGAAGTGCTTTTATCAGCGATACCAATTTTATAACTATAAAACTTTGTCATTGCGAGGAACGAAGCAATCGCGAACTATACAAAGCGGTCATGCAGAGCTACGGGGTTGCTTCGTTCCTCGCAATGACAAAGGGTATTTGAGTTTCAGAATTTAAATTCCCTCACCTATGAATCCATCTGCCCGCAAAGTTTTCAACGAAAATTTCAATACTGAAAAGTACGAACAGTTTTTAGCAGACATAAACAAAGGTTTACAATCGCCGGTCCCTTTTCGCATGGCTGAAACCCCTGTATTTTTGACTGCAGAGTTTAAGGACAAACTGATAAAGGCCGGCAGCAATATTATCGAAACTATTCTTCGGCCTGATTTTAAACAGCTGACCGAAAGAGCCATTCCCGATAAATGGCGCGTGGCAAATGAAAATGATCACTGTCATTTCATCACGTTGGATTTTGGCGTCTGTAAGGATGAAAAGGGCGATATAGTGCCGAAATTAATCGAATTACAAGGCTTTCCATCGCTATATAGTTTCCAGGTCGACCTTGGCGAAAATTACACCAAAGCTTTTAATATCGGAACCGATTGGACAATTTTCTTCAGCGGCCTCAATAAAGCGGATTATATTAACCTCCTCAAAAAAACGATTATCGGCCCTTATAAACCCGAAGAAGTTGCTTTAATGGACGTTAATGCTCCCGAACAGAAAACAGCCGTCGATTTTTATTTAACGCAGAAATATCTCAATATCCCGATTGTATCGTTAAACGATCTTAAACAGGAAGGCGGGCAGCTTTTTTACGACATTAATGGCGAAAAGAAATTTATCAAGCGCATCTATAACCGGCTCATTTTTGACGAGATAGATAACGATTCGGATATCTTTGATAAAGTTGTCGACATCAGGCAACCGCTTGATGTAGAATGGATAACACATCCAAATTGGTTTTATCGCATCAGCAAATTTACTATGCCCTTTTTAAAGGGCGATTACATACCAAAAACTCAATTCCTGCATCAACGAACAGAAATGCCGGCCGACCTGGAAAATTATGTGTTAAAACCTTTGTTTTCCTTTGCGGGCCAGGGTGTTATTATTGATGTAACAGAAAGCGACATTCGAAATATAGAAGACCCTGAAAACTGGATACTTCAGCAAAAGGTAAATTACGAACCTATTGTAAAAGCACCAGGTGGAGGCGTTAAAGTAGAAATAAGGCTGCTATATCTTTGGCCAAACGGTGATGAGAAACCAACCCTGGCTATTAATCTTGCCCGCTTAAGCCGGGGAAAAATGATAGGTGTGCGGTACAATAAAGATTTCGATTGGGTTGGCGGTACTGTTGCCTTTGTGCCTGTATAAGAGTCAAGAATCCAGAAAGTATGCGACGCACTATATTTTACCTTTATCAGGTAATAATCTTGATTCCTGGCTCTCGCATCTGATTCTTTCTCTCTCCCAAAACCAAATACTATTTTCCTTGTATATACGTATATATATAAATTGTATTAAATTTGTGACGTGAATATCCAGACAATTATAATAGCTTTATTATTTGCTGCAGCATTGTTTTATGTTTGCCGGCTCGTTTACAGGAATTTATTTGCTAAAAAAAGCTGTGGAGAAAATTGTAAGTGCGGAGTTGATTTTTCGGCAATTGAGCCTGGTAAAACACGAAAATAGACCAAATTTAAACCTTTATACCAAACCAACATTTTATTTAAGAGCATTTAATGGCTGATAAACAAGTTTTTCAAACTGATACTCCCGGTAGGTGGATCCGTTTTAAATGGCTTAGCCGTGTCCTGATAATTGTATTGGCCTGCAGCGTCCTGGCTGCTGCTATTACGGTTACTTCAAAACATTATCCAACACTACCAAACTTAAATCCCGCTCCAAAAAAACTAACAAAAGAGGAGCTTGAAAATTTAAAGAAATCTAAAAAGTATAAAGATTTTAAAATTGATATTGCAGGGATCCAAAAATTAGCACACACCAGGCACTTACATCAGCTAAAACATCCCAATAATAAAGACCGCATTAATGCAGGGTTTTACAGGCCCTGGGAGCCACAGGCATACCGGTCCCTTGTCGATCATATGGCAAAATTAGATATGGTTGTAAGCGAAGGCTTCTTTATTTCCCCAAACAGGGATACGATGATTGCCAATATAGATACCGGGTTAATAAATCTGAACAAAAAATATAAAAAGCCTGTATTGATTACGCTATCAAACTATGTTAACGTAAACAATGTTACCGGTGGTTATGACACAAAAGACATCGAGCGTATCATTAAAAACCAAAAACTCCGTACTCAGTTTATTGAAAATATTGCGAAACAGCTTACGAGATATAAATTCCAGGGAATAAATCTCGATTTTGACAATATTCTTGATTTAAACAGTAAAAGCTATATCACTTTTGAGAATGATCTTTACAAGATATTGCACCCTTTGGGCTTTTTGGTTACCCAAAATGTAATTCCGGATGATGATAGATTTGAACTTGAGCGGCTGCAGCACATAAACGACTTTTTGTTTGTAATGGCCATAGACCAGCACAACGAAGGCAGTAACGCGGGCGATCTTTCGAACCAACACTGGGTTGAAAAAATATTGGACGATGTTTGCTCAAGAATACCGAGCGAAAAAGTGATCCTGACTATTGCAGGGGGAGCTTATGACTGGCCCGAAGGCAGTGTTGGAAAGCCAATTGGCTACCCGCAAGCTATTAGTACAGCGCAAGAAAATCACAGTAAAATTACTTTCGACCCAAATTCTGCTAACCTCCACTATACCTACTACGATTTAGACAGTTTGGAGCACACCGTGTATTTTACTGATGCTGCAACCAACTTTAACGTAATCAGGATGGCGGATGACTGGGCTACGGGCGGCGTAGCGCTTTGGCGCTTAGGTGCGGAAGATCCGCGCTTATGGACGTTCTTCCAAAAGAACCTGGCAATTGACTCATTGTTAAAAACTGGTATTGATGTTAAAAGGCT
>DASXMZ010000068.1:0-3948 GCA_036495385.1 Mucilaginibacter sp.
AAAACTGATACCGTTTTAGTAAACAAGTATATCCCGTTAAGCACAATTAGCCAAGTACTGAATATAGATATAAAAGAATTGTCCATTTTAAATCCTTCTTATAAAAGGCAGGTAATAAATGGCACAAGTGCAAAACCGCGCCGACTGGTAATTCCTCAAATTGACAAAGAGAAATACGGGGCTTTGTATGATGCATTAAATAACCCGAATTTGGTTGAGAAAGTATCGAAACCGGTTTATGCATCTTACCATGACAACGGTCCTGAAAAAACGCCATCTTTTCACGTTGTAAAACGCGGCGAAACGCTAAGAGATATAGCAGATAATTTTGGTATTGACGTACATGATCTCAAGATTTGGAACCATCTTCGTGGCAACAAAGCTGTAGTTGGTAAAAAGCTGCGGGTAAGTGATCCTTCAGACAGAGAGGTTAATAAACCGGCAACAAAAAATCATCATGGCTATATAACTTATAAAGTTAAAAGCGGCGATACATTGCGGGGGATAGCTGCCAAATTTGAAGGAGCTTCTATTGAACGGATAAGATCAGTAAACGGGCTAAAAAAAGACAAGCTGGAGCCCGGCATGATGATAAAAATATAAGCCAATTTTACATTTGATTTGATAATTTTCTATTTTTCAGCTTCTATTCTTTGTTTTTTATCTTTCTTCTATCCGTTAAAAAGAATTGTAATTTTGGGCTTTTGAACTTTAGAAGATGAATAAACCTACCCGTAACCAGGACGCGTTAAATTACCATTCAAAGGGCCGGCCTGGTAAGATACAGGTTGTCCCTACAAAACCGACAAATTCTCAGCGTGATTTAAGCATGGCGTATTCGCCAGGCGTTGCGGAACCCTGCTTACATATTGCCGACAATATAGAAGATGTATATAAATATACCGCCAAAGGTAACCTTGTGGGTGTTATAACCAATGGCACAGCCGTGCTTGGATTGGGTAATATTGGTCCCGAAGCCAGTAAGCCGGTGATGGAAGGTAAGGGGTTGTTATTTAAAATTTATGCGGATATTGATGTTTTTGACCTTGAGGTAAATGCAAAAACTGTTGATGAGTTTGTAAACATCGTTAAAGCGCTCGAACCTACTTTCGGGGGGGTGAACCTTGAAGATATATCGGCTCCAACATGTTTTGAAATTGAACGCCGGCTAAAGGCCGAAATGAAAATACCGGTAATGCATGATGACCAGCATGGCACGGCTATTATATCGGGTGCGGCACTTATTAACGCATGCGAAATACAGGGCAAAAAGCTCGACAGGATAAAAGTGGTTGTTAACGGCGCCGGGGCTGCTGCAGTATCATGTTCAAAAATGTATCTCGCTTTAGGAGTCAAAACGGAAAACCTGGTAATGTTTGACGTTAATGGTTTAATAACCCCTGAACGAAATGACCTTGACGACATCAGGCTTGAATTTGCCACCACGCGTAAAGATGCAAAAAACCTTGCCGAAGCATTAAAAAACGCCGATGTTTTTATTGGCCTTTCAGCAGGAAATGTCGTTACGCCCGACATGTTAAAATTAATGGCAAAAAACCCGATAGTTTTTGCCATGGCTAATCCCGAGCCGGAAATTGCGTATGACCTGGCAATAAATTCGCGCAAGGATATTATTATGGCCACAGGCCGTTCAGATTTCCCGAACCAGGTAAATAATGTGTTGGGTTTCCCATATATTTTCAGGGGTGCGTTAGATGTGCGGGCGACGGCTATTAATGAAGCAATGAAAATAGCTGCGGTAAAGGCTATCGCCGATATGGCAAAAAAACCTATTCCCGAAGCCGTAAACCTGGCCTATAATACAACTACCCTTAAGTTTGGAAAGGATTACATAATTCCCAAACCAATGGACCCGCGCCTTATCACAGAGGTGTCTTCGGCAGTGGCCAGGGCCGCCATTGACTCGGGAGTTGCACGTAAATTAATTACCGATTGGGATGCTTATACCGAAGAACTTAGATTAAGGGTAGGAAGTAATGATAAATTATTGCGAAATCTGACCAGCAAAGCCAGGCAAAACCCCAAAAGAATTGTTTTTGCTGAAGCAGACACTTATAAAATTTTAAGGGCGGCCCAGATTGTTAAGGAAGAAGGCATAGCAACTCCTATTTTGCTTGGTAAGGTCGAGAAGATCCGGCAAATAATGAGGGACAATGATATTGAACTTGGGGATGTACAGATTATTGACCCCGCGGGAAAATGTGAGTATTTAGATGCGTACGCCGATTATTTATATACCAAACGCCAGAGAAGGGGCATAACCTTATACGAATCAAGGAAACTATTACATGATCGTAATTATTATGGTGCCTGCATGGTTCAGTTTGGCAGGGCGGATGCGCTTATTTCGGGCTTGACAAAGGATTATGTTGCCACAATTAAACCTGCTTTACAAATTATTGGTACCGAACAGGATGTAAGGCGCGTAGCCGGAATGTACATGATGATTACAAAGAAGGGCCCTATTTTCTTTGGAGATACTACGGTGAATGTTAATCCGACGGTACAGGATTTGGTAGATATTACCGTTCTGATGGAGCATTCGGTGAGAAAATTTAATATTAACCCCAGGATTGCCATGTTATCTTATTCAAACTTTGGATCCAACGACGGAGTTATAC
Organism: Mucilaginibacter sp.; assembly: GCA_036495385.1. Lineage (GTDB taxonomy): Bacteria > Bacteroidota > Bacteroidia > Sphingobacteriales > Sphingobacteriaceae > Mucilaginibacter. Next base: position 2,643 of record DASXMZ010000068.1, read on the forward strand.
CTGAAAAAACCAGGGAAGCAATAACCATTTTACATGAAAAATATCCGGATATGGTGATAGATGGGGATATGCAGGCAAACTTTGCACTTAACGCCGACTTGCTGGCTGATAATTTCCCCTTCTCAACTTTAATCGGTAAACCGGCAAATACCCTGATATTCCCGAACCTTGAATCGGGTAATATTGCTTACAAATTGTTACAGGAAATAGGCGGAGCAGAAGCTGTGGGCCCCATTTTGTTAGGGCTTAAAAAACCTGTCCATGTACTGCAATTAGGCAGTTCCGTAAGGGAAATTGTAAATATGATAACTATAGCAGTTGTTGACGCCCAGGTAAAAGAAGGGCAGTAGCAGCACGCGAAAAGAGTTCAATTTAAACATTGAATCTGGCTGTTTGCAAATGTTTAGGTTGGTTAATTAATTTAAGGGATATCTGTTTCTTAATAACAATTGTAGCCCCTTGCCTTTCGGCTTTTATCAAAAATGAATGAATAAATATGTACGCTTATATTCAAGGTAAATTAGTTTTTAAAAGTGCCGCCTTTGTGGTAATTGAAACCGGCGGTGTGGGGTATCACATAAATATCTCGATAAATACCTATTCTAAGCTCGGAAACGGCGAAAATTGTAAACTTTTTACCTGGCTGCACGTAAAAGAGGACGCGCATACATTGTATGGTTTTATTGATGAAGGGGAGCGCCGCCTGTTTTTGCACCTTATATCCATATCTGGTATAGGACCTAATACGGGGCGAATGATGCTCTCGTCCATTACCCCGGAGGAGATACAAAACGCTATAATTTCCGGAAATGTTTCATTAATTCAACGCATAAAAGGTATAGGCCCCAAATCAGCACAACGTATCATATTGGAATTGCAGGATAAGCTGCGTAAAGAAGGCAGTGATACGCTTAGTACTGTACCGGTAAATAAATCGGTTAAGGACGAAGCGCTTTCAGCTTTGGTTATGCTGGGTTTTGCCCGAAATGCTGCTGAAAAGGTACTTGATCTGATAAATAAAAATGATGAAAATCTAACTATTGAGCAATTGATAAAGCTTGCATTAAAAAATTTATAATTACTTACAATTTTAGCCCAAACTATTGAACAAAATTTCCCCTTTTAGGCTTTTTGTAGCAATTTTATTTTTTTCTGCATTTTGCAGGACGGAGGAAGTTTTTGCACAGCAATTCACTGCGCCAAAATCGGACTCAACGAAAGTTACGGCGCCTGATAATAATAAAGAATCAAAAAATTTTCGTTTAAGAGAAGGCATTCTTGACGCGGATCCGCCTAACCTGGTGCG
>DASXMZ010000069.1:0-3400 GCA_036495385.1 Mucilaginibacter sp.
ATAAATACTATTCCTTCTTTTTTGTCGGATATGGTTTTTATAACATTATCTGTAAATTCTTCCCAACCTTTTTTTTGGTGAGAGCCCGGTGTTCCGGCTCTTACCGTCAGGCTGGCATTTAACAATAAAACGCCTTGTTCTGCCCATTCAGTCAAGTCTCCATGGTTTGGAATAATAAAACCGGGTATGTCTGTTTGGAGTTCTTTGTAAATATTTCTTAATGATGGCGGAATGGTAACGCCTTTTTGCACTGAGAACGATAACCCGTGCGCCTGATTTTCGCCGTGGTAAGGATCCTGGCCCAGAATAACAACTTCTACATCGTTGAAGGGCGTTTTCCAGAAAGCATTAAAAATATCAACGCCTTTAGGGTATATCTTACTACCCGCCTGCTTTTCCTCTTTTAAGAACTGGCGGAGCTGCACCATGTAACTTTTATCGAACTCATTACTCAAAACTTCCAACCACGAAGGCTCTAATTCTATTGCCATAAATATTTTTCAAGATGTTGATTTAGCGTACAAATAAACGGATATTTGCAGTCTAATAATAATACAAGAAATGTCAAATATAGTTAGGTTAATTATAGCCTGTTTAGTTTTAGGCGCAGCAGTAGCACTTTGCGCATTTGGTTTTTGGGGCTGGGGTATATTGGTGCTATTTTTGGGCGGATTTGTGTTGCTCAGTTACTTTTTTAACGAAAACATGATCATTGCTCAATGGTTTTTGAGGAAAGAAAAATCAGAAAAAGCGGAGCAGTGGCTGGCGAAGATAACAAACTACGAAAAACAGCTGAATAAAAGTCAGCACGGCTATTATAATTTGCTCATCGGGCTTATCGAATCGCGTAAAGCGCCGTTAAAGGCCGAAAAGTATTTTAAAAAGGCACTTTCATTAGGCATGAAAATGTCGCACAATACCGCGCTCGCTAAATTAAGTCTTGCTGGTATAGCCATGGCCAAACGCAATAAGCGCGAAGCCCAAATGTACTTACAGGAAGCCACTAAAGATGATAAGAATAAATTACTTACCGACCAGATAAAAATGATGAAAGGGCAGATGGCTCAAATGGACAAGCAGGTAGTAAGGGGCGGGTACCGGCAGTTTTAAAACAAAAAGAAAAATAGGCTTTAAGAAATTTTAAAGCCTATTTTTCTTCAAGTGAGCTGTAATAATCTGGTTCGGCCGAATGATTTATGTTAGCAGCCAGGTGCCTGTCAGGCATGTGCTGAAAGTCCTCAACGGGATTGGCTACCTCAACCATTTTCAATAAGCTCCTGATAAATGACAGGTTAAAATTATTCCTGTTGAGCTTTATCAGGTATTCGTTTTCAGTGATCTCTAAAATTGAGTTAGTCATAACTTTACTAATATGCGTTTACTACAATAATAAACAAGATATGTAACGCCGAAGTTTTCTCTTCTTTATTATTTCGTTAACAAATTGTTATTAAATAATAGTTTTACGAAATATTTTTACGAAAGTTCTGGTTAACTCAAAAGAAATTAAAAAAAGTTATTAACAATTTTTATCGTTACTCAAACCATTTCATAACATCTTCTTTACCAGGCATTGTAATATCCAACTTTAATTTTTTGCGCATCCCACCAAGATCGTTAAATACCTTGTTTGGGTTTGCCGCTTTAAGGTCAGCGACAGAATTGAAGCCCATTTTGTTCAACACAGGCACCCATTCAGCAGGAATGCCAATATTTATAAAATCATCTGCAGAAGCTACTTTTGCTTTCTTTTCAGGACGCATCTGGGGGAAGAACAACACCTCTTGTATTGTGCTCTGATTGGTCATCAGCATCACCAAACGATCAATCCCAATACCCAGGCCCGAGGTAGGCGGCATTCCATATTCCAGCGCGCGTAAAAAGTCTTCATCCATTGCCATTGCTTCATCATCACCGCGACCGGCCAGTATCAACTGTTCCTCCAAACGTCCGCGTTGATCAATTGGATCGTTTAATTCGGAATAGGCATTTGCAATTTCTTTTCCATTTACAAACAACTCAAAACGCTCAACCAATCCTTCTTTTGAACGGTGCTTTTTTGCAAGCGGTGTCATTTCAATGGGATAGTCGGTAATGAAAGTTGGCTGGATAAGATTCGCTTCAACTTTGGCGCTAAATATCTCGTCAATAAGCTTTCCCTTGCCCATTGTTGCATCTGTTTCAATACCCAGTTCCTTGCACGTCTCGCGCAAAGCAGCTTCGTCCATTGCGGAAACCTCAATACTGGTATATTTCAGAATGGAATCGTACATGGAAAGTTTTTCGTACGGTCCGGCAAAATTAATTTCATTTGCACCGGCCTGCACAACGGGGATCCCATGCACTGCTCTCGCCACTGTTTCTATACATTCCTCAACCATGGCCATCATCCATATATAGTCCTTATAGGCCACATATATTTCCAAAGCCGTAAACTCAGGATTATGCGTGCGATCCATACCCTCGTTACGGAACATTTTACCAAATTCATAAACACCATCAAAACCGGCTACGATCAGACGTTTTAAATAGAGCTCATTGGCAATGCGCAGGAACAATGACATGTCGAGCGTGTTATGATGTGTTACAAACGGGCGCGCCGCCGCACCGCCATGTACAGGCTGCAATATGGGCGTCTCCACTTCCATCCAGCCTTTTTGGTTAAAGAAATCGCGCATGCTGCTGATAACTTTGGAGCGGCTTAGGAAGATTTGTTTAAAATCGGGATTGACAGTCAGATCGACATACCGCTGGCGGTAGCGTAGTTCGGGATCGGTAAAGGCGTCGTGTATATTACCCTCTTCATCCCGCTTTACAACCGGTAACGGCTTCAATGATTTTGAAAGGACGGTTAACTCCTGTACATGTACAGAGATCTCAGCAGTTTGAGTTAAAAAAACATAGCCCTTAATGCCGATATAGTCGCCTATATCGAGGAGCTTTTTGAATACGGTATTATATAAAGTTTTATCATCCCCCGTGCAAATGTCATCACGTTTCAGGTAAATTTGTATTCGCCCTGTTGAATCCTGCAATTCGGCAAATGAAGCATTTCCCATAATTCTACGGGTCATGATACGGCCTGCGAGGGTTACATTCTTATAATTATCAGGAAAACGTTCAAAATTTTCAGTGATATTATGCGCCCAGTTAGTAACCTTAAATTCCTCGGCGGGATAAGGATCAATGCCTAAAGCACGTAGTTGATGTAGTGATTCGCGACGTAAAATCTCCTGTTCGGATAGGGTAATACTCATATAATGAAGCCTGTTTGATAAAGGTGCAAAAATAGCGTTTTTTTGGACAGGAGGGTAGAAATTTGAGATTATGATCGACAGGGATTTGCACTCAGTTTAAAGTTGTCAATTCTTCCGATGAATTATAACTTTACCACATGAAC
>DASXMZ010000070.1:0-5702 GCA_036495385.1 Mucilaginibacter sp.
CACGTTCCGGCCGTTGCATGAGGCCACCTTTACATTCAATACCCAGACCCTCGGCACGTGCCCTTATATAACTCACCATCATTGATCCGATCAATGCTATAAAAGCAAACATTGAACTTAGAAAATAATGATACCCGACAAGATAATAACATATGCCCAAAAACATAAAAAGTTCACTATACCTGTCGAGCACAGAATCATACAAAGCGCCGAACGTCGATTTCATATTCCCGAGTCGTGCAACCTGCCCATCGAGCATATCAAATAAGCCTGCAAATAAAATTAAGCCGCCGGCCCAACCCACGTAACTAAGATCGCTCCGGTCGCCGTTATCTACACCTAAAATAAATATTGCAGCCACACCAACGTTCAGTACAAACCCAATGGAGGTAACAACATTAGGTGTTAAGCCTAATTTTATAAATACTTTGACAACAGGATCAATAACCCTGTAAATGCCCGATTGAAGGTTTGTCCGTATAGATGTTTGCTGCATTTATTATTAAACTGTAATTTTTAGAAATTAAACTGAACCAACGCACGGATGCCCCATGCAGGAGCTCCGGGATGATATAAGTAAGTAAACCTGTGTACCAAATCAACACGTACAAATTTAAAAATGTTTTCGACGCCAACACTTCCTTCCACATAGGGTGTATTCCCTAGTGGGTAAGTAATAGGCGCCCCCGCAGACGTTACCGGGAATTGGTACAATTGCGGATGAAGTTGCGGATTATTTATCGGGCTGAGGCCTCCATAAATTGCTTTCAGGGAAGCCACTTCGCGTAATTTTAATTTCTTCAACAGGGGAATCTTATTAAAGAAAAATCCGTTGAAATGCTGGTCAAGGTTCACACTCTCATACTTGTCACTTACAAACTCTAAAAAGTTCATCAGGTTATACGAGTATAAATCATAGGCGTAAGTCTGGTTGGCACGAAATATATTAAGCAGGGGGTAAGGTACCTGGCCAAATATTTGCGCCGCCTCAAATGATCCGTCCAGCCATCCCAATTGTGATAAATAAAAACGTTTATCAATGCGGCCGTGCAATCTTTGATAGCTATATTCTCCGCCAAATACATTCTTTAAGCTAACATCGTAATCTATGGAAAAAACCGGGTATTTGCCTGGAATTGTTACGCGGTATATTTTACCCTGATAAAATTGCTCATGTGGCGCATAACGCAATCCTGCGGTAATATCGAATGTAGTTAACCTGTCTATATTTTGCGGCTGCCCCATTTCATCCAGATTGATAAAATATAACGAGCCGGCCGGCGACTGTCCTAGCCTGTTTATACCCAGGTTATATGAAAAGTGATTTAGATATTCATGCACATAGTCGAGCCTGTAACTATCCTCATAAAGGTATTTATCATTATCACCACGTTTAAAAGAGAGGAAAAAGTTGTCCTCCTCAACAAATTGTAAACTTGCCCCAGGTATTTTAGTCTCGTCTTGTACGCTTGCCCTTATGTAATTCTGGGGAAATTTGTAAATTGATTTGTTGTTAAGCGAGTAGGTAGCACTTAGAAAATATTTCCAGCGCTGATCTGTGAAACCATATGCGGCATAAGTTTCAAAGTAGTACCTTTTACTTAATTCGGGTGTGGTACGTCCGCCGAACCTCAACTTAAAGCCTTCAACCGGGTTAAAACTATAGAATGCATTTGCAGGTCCAATTTCGAACGGCCCGAAACTTTTATAGCCTGCAAAAAGCAGCGTTGCAATATCTAAACTGCGCTTAAAAGAAGGCATGTTTTTGAGACTGTCTACATTCTTATAGGTCCTTAACTCTACTTTGCTTAACGTATCCAGCCGGTTTTGCAGCCAGAACTCATCACTTCTGTGTTTTGCTTCAAATGATGTTTCGGCCTCCTGGTTTTGATAGGTGCTGTCAGGATGCGGCTGATTTACAAAATAATTCTTATAAGTTATTGTCCTGATCCCATATACACCACCCTCTTTGTCCTTGTTGAAACCAAAATCTGCTATTATCCTGCTCTTGCTCAAATGGTAGCGACCATCCGGATTTTGTTCAAAATCGAGGTTTACCTTCATTGATTTTACAAAGTTCAGGTTGATGTGTTTATTAATAAACAGTTCGGCCTTTTGCACGGCGTAATTCCCATCAAGTGTAATGTAAATTTTACCTTCAAAAAGTACGTCGGTGGTATTGCGCGGTGTAAAACTTAGTTCAACCAGTTTACTGTTATTAACAACTACTGTATCGGTAATAAAAAATTTATAAAAAGTTGGTGCGGAATTAGCGATCGGACTTAAAAAATTGGTGGTCATCAGGAAGATACTATTGGTGTAGATATCAACCTTATAATACATATGTTTAAAATATTGTGATAAACCTTCGTTATCGATAGCGCCACCATAATTAACCGTTTTTTCGCCGAGAGTTATTGTCTTTTCCTTTTCAGGCTCTTTGCGATAATAATACTGCGACAGCTTTTCATTGAGATAAATTGGCAACAGAGACATCCCGGGAATAGTCGTGGAGTCGCGGTTATCCAGCATAAATTTATATTTATGTAAAAACTTGCTGTCCCCCAATGTTGCAGAAACATTGGCTATTGTGAACAGCATTTTATCATATTCTTTGTATTCGACGTACGGGTAACTTTCAGGACGGTTTTTTTCCTTATTTTCAATAACTTTCCTGATCAGTTCAACAGCCGGGTTATCTTTATTACGGTATTTTGGTTTTTTACCCGACTTTATTATTACCTCATTGAGCTGTTTTGCCGAAGGCGACAATCTTATATTTATTGTTTGTTCTTTACCGGGAACAATTGTTACAGTGGCATCATCATAACCCAGGAATGAAGCTTTTATTTGCTTATAGGGCTTTTCGGTGGTAATGGTAAACTTACCACTGTTATCTGTGCTTACGCCGATGGTGGAACCTGCGAATGAAACCGCCACAAAGGGTAAAGGTTGTCTGTTTTTGGCATCGGTTACCGTACCGTTGACTGTTGTGGTTTGTGCAAATAATTTTGACGTACAAAGTAAAAGGAACAGCAAAGAAAAAAGTTTCCCGGGAAAATAATTAAACGTCATTTGTTTATTTAACACTAATAAAATAATTAAAATAAGCGTCTGTGAATAAAAAAATCACATTAGTATTATTTAAACATATTGTATTTATCGTCATGTTATTTTTGATATTTTAATTGAAATTTAAAATATTCCCGATCAAAAAATATTGAGCTGTTAACAGATGTTTTAACTTTAGCTGAATATTTTTAAGACCGCAAAGATAAAATAAGACCTATAGACTACTGTAGTCAAAAAGTCAAATATCCTCGCAACCCGAAAACATATCGCAAAAAAAAGCCATTTAAAACAAATTAAACCATACAACGGCGCAAACAAGGATGTTAGTATAGATGCCGGCTAATACATCGTCCATCATAATACCCCAACCACCTGGTAAGGATTCAGCTTTACGAATGTATAAGGGTTTTAGGATATCAAAAAAGCGAAATAAAATAAATGCACATAACAAATATTTTACATGGACGGGTAAAAAAAGCAAGCTTATACACATGCCGGCCACTTCGTCAATAACTACCCTGCCGGGATCTTTTCCCCAAACTTGCTCGACGATACCTGCCGACCACACACCGGCTAAGGTTATAACTATAGTTATTAATACAGACAGCAGCAACGGAGGATAGCCGTCACCCCAGGCAATATACCAGCAAATACAGCACACAGCCGCCGCAATTGTGCCAACGCCCTTACCAATATAACCAATGCCGAAAAAAGTGGAAAATAGTTTGTGGAATAACATGTAGTTGGTTGATTGGGTTGTAAGGAGTTGTAGTTGTTGTAATAGTTGTAGTTGTTGGAAATAATTTGAAAAGTTGTAGTTGTTGAAAAAGTTAAAAAATTTATAACCACTACAACTTTTCTAACACTTACAACAACTGCAACCTCTAAACCAATTTACAGAACATCAACCAATTCCTGGTAATAATCCAGCCCCAAATGCGTGATCAAATCTTCGCCCATCAGATGGCGTAATGTATTCTGAAGTTTTATCAGCTGTTTAAATATGTCGTTTTCAGGATGTAAACCGGGCGCTGTTTGTGGCGATTTTAAGTAGAATGATAACCATTCCTGTATGCCGCTCATGCCTGCCCTTTTTGCCAGGTCGCTAAATAAAGCAAGGTCCAATGCTATTGGGGCTGCTAAAATTGAGTCCCGGCAAAGGAAATTGATCTTTATTTGCATTTTATACCCTAACCAGCCGAAAATATCAATATTGTCCCAGCTTTCTTTGTTGTCGCCATGCGGCGGATAATAATCAATTCGTATTTTATGATACAGGTCGCCATAAAGCTCCGGATTGGCGTCGGGCCTTAAAATATCCTCAAGTACGCCTAATTTTGATACTTCCTTAGTTTTAAAGTTATCAGGATCATCCAATACAAGGCCATCGCGGTTACCTAAAATATTGGTTGAAAACCACCCCTTAACACCAAGTGAGCGGGCAGCCAAACCTGGTGCTAAAATAGTTTTCATTAAGGTTTGTCCTGTTTTGAAATCCTTTCCCGCTATAGGCGTGTCAGTCATTTTAGCTAATTCTATCATAGCAGGGATGTCGACAGTTAAATTCGGCGCGCCATTGGCGAAAGGTATACCTAATTTTAAAGCCGAATATGCGTAAATCATGCTGGGTGATATACGTTTATCGTCATCAAGCAGCGCTTGTTCAAATTTTTCAAGGCTCTGATGGATATTTGAAGCTTCGTAATATATTTCAGTCGATCCGCACCAAATCAAAACTATACGGTCGCAGTTATTCTTTTCTTTAAATGACAAAATATCATTCATTACGGCTTGAGCAAGCTCATACCTGGTTCCGCTTTTAACGTTCACGCCTACTAGGTTTTTTGCGTAATGTTTATCAAAAGCGGCCTTCATCGGTACCACAGCTTCCAACTCAGGCTTTACCGCGTTTAACAATCCCGGCTCAAGAACTTTTGCCTTCATAGCAGCTTCGTAAACGTTATCCGAATAAACGTCCCACCCGCCAAAAACAATATCGTTTAAATTAGCCAGCGGAACAAAGTCTTTAACTTTCGGAAACCTGTTTTCTGTTCTTTTTCCTAAACGGATGTTTCCCATTTGCGTAAGGGAACCTATCGGCTGCGATATGCCTTTTTTTACGGCTTCAACGCCGGCAATCAGTGTAGTAGCAACGGCGCCCAAACCAGGAATTAAAATGCCAAGCTTACCTTCGGCTGGTTTTATATATGTTTTCATAATTTATAGATTCATGCTTAAAGCCATTTATTAGCTTTATACCACTTAAGTGTTTCAGTCACTCCCTTTTTAAGGTCATATTCAGGATGGAATCCCAGTTCAGCTTTTGCCATTTCAATATCGCATGACCAGTTAACAGCCATTAGTTCATTTAATTTTTCAACATTCAACGCCGAAGCTTTGTTGTTTAAAGAACCATATTCCTGCGAAATTCGTGCTATTAATTTGACAAAGCCTACTGGTAACTGAAATTTTACCGTTTTTAGACTTAAAACCTGTTTGGCGACATTGCCAAGTTCATACCGGTCATAGAAATTCCCGTCAGATAAATTATAGGCCTTTTGATTTCCCGCGTGTAACGCCTGCATCGCAGCTTTGGCCAAATCAGTAACATAAATAAAGCTATATTTCTG
>DASXMZ010000071.1:0-4647 GCA_036495385.1 Mucilaginibacter sp.
CCAGTTAAACCTGCGGCTACAAATATCCACCACTGTATATTTTGACGATAAGCGAAACTTTCCAGCCATTTTTGCATGGCCCACCATGCAAGCGGAGCCGCTATCAAAATTGCTATAACTACCAATTTTATAAAATCCTTGGAAAGCATACCTACGATAGTGGATACTTTTGCACCCAATATCTTTCGTATCCCAATTTCTTTGGTACGTTGTTCGGCTGCGTAGGCGGCCAAACCAAATAAACCGAGGCAGGCGATTATAATAGCTAATGACGTAAATGAAACTGCTATTTTCCCGGTACGTTGTTCTGCATTATACAGGTTATTAAAATCGTCATCCATAAAGGAATAGCCAAACTGCTGGTTAGGCGACACATCTTTCCATTTGCTTTTTATCTGCGACAATAAGCCCGGAATATTTGATGAATTAATAAGCACACTGAAGGCGCCCCCTCTTTGGCTAAGGTTAAATACTAAAGGTGTTACATTTTCCCTTAACGACTTAAAGTTAAAATCCTTTATAACGCCAATAATGTGATAACCTTTGGTAGTTTTGGCCTGGCTGTCCTGCGGTACATAAAGTATTTGATTCAGCGGGTCGGAATAACCGAGCAATTTTGCGGCGGCCTCATTAATAATGATCGCTGTCGAATCAGTAAGCATCTCTCTGGAAAAATTCCTTCCGGCTACGATTTTTATTCCCAGCGTATTTAGGTAATCTTCATCAATACCCCAGTACTGTGTGTTTAAGGCCCTTTTCTGATCTATTACCTTGTCTTTAAACATGGTTGTGCTATTTCCGTAATTCCATGTAGGCAATGCTTCTCCAATGCTTGCATTTTTAACGCCCGCCAACTGTTTAACTTCCTGTTTAAATGTTTTGGCCGCGTTACCAAGTGAATAAACATTTTGTATTGACAATACATGATCGCGGTTGTAACCAAGGTCCTTGTTTTGAATATATTTTAGCTGGTTATATATTACTAGCGTGCCTATTATCAGGAAAATTGAAATAGCGAACTGAAATACCACCAGGAAACTGCGCAGAAAGCCGCCTTTAAAACCCGCTGTTAATTTCCCTTTCAATACTTCGATTGGCTGAAAGCCCGAAAGAAATAACGCGGGATATGACCCTGCAAGACACCCGATCACGATAATAATGATCAATAAAAAAGGCAGTAACCAACTAATGATTTGAGGCGTGACTGTCAATTCCTTACCCGACATTTGATTAAACAGCGGCAACAATAGCCCCGCTGCCAGCAAAGCTATAATTGCGGCAACCAATGTTATAAGAATAGATTCCATTAAAAACTGGGCAATCAGGTATTTACGGGGTGAACCCAGCACCTTGCGCACCCCTACTTCCTTTGCCCTGTTTGATGAACGCGCGGTAGAAAGGTTCATAAAATTAACACAGGCTATCAATAATATAAATACTGCTATTGCCGAGAATATGTAAACGGTCTTTATATCACCGTTGGAACCTATCTCCGCCACACGGTTAGATTCGAGGTGAATTTTTTTAAGCGGCATTAAATTAATCCTTATATAATTACCAGCTTGTTCAAAATTGGTAAAGCTTAAATGGAGTACACTTTGCAGTTGCGGGCCGGCGTGTTTTTTGTAAAATCCATCAAATTTTGCTTCCAGCTTTTTATAGTCAGCACCCGGTTTAAGCACCACGTATGTATTAAAATTCGAGCTGAACCAACTATTGTCGCGGCTTTCAGCCAGGGTTGGCATTGAAATAAAAAAATCGAAATTGAAATGTGATTGTTGTGGTATATCCTTTATTACCCCGGTTATTTTATATTGCGCGGTGTCGTTAAAGGTTAATACCTGCCCTACAACGTTAGTACGATTAAAATATTTTTTTGCCGTCTTTTCGTTTATCACAACCGAATGTGGTTCCTTCAAGGCAGTCGCGGGGTCGCCATCAATCATTGGAAGGGTAAAAACATCAAAAATTGATGGGTCGGCAAATATCATCATATCCTCCTGGATATTCTGGTTACCTTTTTTTACCTGGTTTCCGCCGCGCATCCTGAATCTGGTAACCTGCTCAATCTCGGGGAAGTCGCTTTTTAATGCAGCTGCCAGGGGCGCAGGCGAAACGGCATAAGAGTTTGCAGTACCGCCAAATTTTATATCATTGTTTACGCGGTACATGCGGTCGGCATTAACATTATACTTATCGAAACTTAATTCGTCAAATACATAAAAAACAATAAGCATACAGGTTGCAAGCCCCAATGCCAGCCCTAAAACATTTATTGCAGTGAACCCTTTATTTTTTAAAAGGTTACGGAACGCGGTTTTGATTAAATTTTTTATCATGACGTTATTTTTCGTTAGTCATTTGTCATTAGCCACTGGTCATTATTCAACAGCTTAATATATTTAAAATCAGTTATTTACAATTGTTTAAGTTTCAAAAGTAAAGACAACACTCAAGCTAACCCCTCCAATTAGGAGGAGGTTAGCAGAGGCACTTATTAACTTACTTAAACTTTCTTTTGTGACAGGTTAGTTCATTAGTTCAGTGGTTCAATAGTTCATTTGTGGTTGTTTTAGATTAACCTTTTGGGTAAATTACGAACTATGAACCATCAGCTATGAACTATTATATCATAATATTTTCCATCACTGTCTGACCGTCCAGCAGGCGGATGATGCGGTGACTATAACGGGCATCATGTTCAGAGTGTGTAACCATGATAATAGTTGTTCCCTGTTCGTTCAAATCAGTCAACAATTCCATAACGTCGTTACCATTGGTACTGTCCAGGTTACCGGTGGGCTCATCCGCAAGTATCAATTTGGGTTTATTTACAACCGCCCGGGCGATAGCCACACGCTGCTGCTGACCACCTGACAACTGCTGCGGATAGTGGTTACGACGGTGCATTATCTGCATTTTGTCGAGCACTTCTTCTACCCTTTTTACGCGTTCAGCAGAAGGAACACCTGTGTAGATCAACGGCAGTTCCACATTTTCAAACACTGTCAGCTCATCTATCAGGTTAAAGCTCTGGAATACGAAGCCAATGTTGTGCTTGCGCAGATCGGCACGTTTACGCTCAGTGTAATGAGCCACTTCAACACCGTTAAAAACATAGCTGCCTTCATCGGGATCATCAAGCATGCCTAAAATATTAAGCAAAGTTGACTTACCACAACCAGAAGGGCCCATGATGGCTACAAACTCGCCGGTTTTAACTTCAATTGACAGCTTGTTCAAAGCAATGGTTTCTACCTCTTCGGTACGGTAAAATTTTTCGAGGTCAGTAATTTTTATCATGTTAAGCTAATTAGTGATTTATTAAATTGGTAAATTCTTATTGATTATTGATTTTCTTGTTTCTTTCTCTTGATTCTTGTCTCCCGGTTCTTGACTCTACTTCTTCAGAACAAGCTCCTGTATATCGCCATACGTTTCGTAACTTGATGTTATTACTTTGTCGCCTTCTTTTAATCCGGATGTTAGCTCGTAATAATCAGGGCTTTGCCTGTTTATCTGGATATCGACCTTGTATGCCTTCTTACCGTCGTCACTTACTTTAAATATCCAGTTGCCTCCTGTTTGCTGATAAAATCCGCCTTTAGGCAATAACAACGCCGTTGTTTCATCGCTCAGGAACAAACGTACCTGCAAAGTCTGTCCTTTTCTTATTCCTTGTGGCACATCGCCAACAAAATACATGTCAACATTAAATTGCCCGTTCACCACCTGGGTAAATACTTTCTTTATTACAAGCTTATAGGTTTTATCGGCAAACTGGAAATCGCCCTTCAAACCGGTGAAAACACGTGATATATAGTGCTCTTCAACACCAACCCTCACCTTAAAACCCGACAGCACGTCAATTTGGCCCAAGTGTTCTCCTTTGACTTTATTTTGGCCAATTTCTGCATCAAATGAGGTTAGTTGGCCTGCAATTGGTGATCTTACGGTAAGATCCGACACTTTTTTTCTAAGCAAATCCAACGTATTTTTCATTTGAGCGAATTGTTCTCTTGTCTGAGCGTCCTGCTGTTTAACTATAGCTGTATCCTGCTGCAATATCTGTGTAGCCAATTGTTTGCGGCTTAATTGATACTGATATTGATTTTGAGAAGACTGAAACTCCTGCAGCCCGATGGCTTTTTTTGAATAAAGATCTTTATCCAGCTTATAAACCCTTTCAGCTTCTTTAAAGGCCACATCTACGTCGGCCATATTATTTAGTTTGGTAATAGTATTTTGCTGTGCCTGGTTATGCGAAATCTGCATTTGAGTTTGATTACCATATACCTGGGTTTCTTCATTTGCCAATTGGAGCTCAAGATCGGTATTTGATAACCTGATGATTGGATCGCCTACTTTAAGCGACGCGCCATCTTCAACATATTTCTGTTCCACACGTCCGCCGTCTGATGCATCCAGGTAAATAGTTGTTAACGGCATTACTACGCCGTTAACCGGGATATTTTCCTGGAACGGCCCTTTTGTTATTGTGCTTATAGTTAATCTTTCGGTATCAACATCAAGCTTGCTTTTGCCCGATGTAAAATAAATGCTTCCTGCAATTAGTAAAACAATACCGGTTATACCGGCGATGGTTAATAGTCGTTTGGTACTCCAGGTCTTTTTTTCAATTATTCT
>DASXMZ010000072.1:0-1508 GCA_036495385.1 Mucilaginibacter sp.
TTTTTGTGCGAGCTGCTCCCGCTGGTACGTCCGGATATTGTTATCCAGCGCCTGTTTGGCTTGAGTGACCTTGATTTACTTATTGCACCAAACTGGGGCTTAAAAAAATCAGAGATACAGTATTATATTGATCAGAAGATATTGGAGCGGGGTGTAGTGCAGGGGAGCAAATACGTCTGAATCAGAATTTACAGAATTATAAAATTTTCAGAATTAAACTATACCATTCTGTTAATTCTCAAATTCTGTAAATTCTGATTCAGACAACCACACAAAAAAAACTATCTTAGGAATTAATTCATAAACAACGCTGTTTTGTCACAAAGGTCATTACAAAATTACATACCGGCATTAACCGGGGTACGCGCTATGGCGGCTTACCTGGTATTTATATCCCACTTTTGCTATATTTTTGATGATAATTTTCCACACATCATCCAGCGCTTTTTTGGCGAGTTTCATATTGGCGTAAGTATTTTCTTTGTTTTATCGGGCTTTTTAATCACGTTCCGTTACTACAATAGTTTCCATTTAACCGGCGAGTGGTTCAGGCAATATCTTAAAAACAGGGTGGCCCGTATTTACCCTATGTATGCCCTGCTTACCATAGCGGCTTTTACTTATTTTTTTATCACCGGCGACCAGGCTATCACCAAAGGCAGCGGCAACCCGGTGGCGCTGATGATTTTAAATATCACCTTTTTGCGCGGCTTCTTCTACCAGTTTTGGGATACCGGCATAGCCCAGGGATGGAGCCTTACCGTTGAAGAATGCTTTTACTTTTCGGCGCCCATCATCTTTTTGATCGCCAAAAAATATAACAAGTTTTATATCCAGCCGGTTATTATTACCACGTTTGCCATAGTAATGGTGCTCATTTTCAGCCATGTGGACTTTCACGGTTTCTTTGGCAATTTTCCTTTCGTGCTGCTGTTCACTTTTTTTGGCCGCTGCTTCGAGTTTTTTGTAGGCGTACAGCTGGCGAGGCATGTACTTAAAAACGGATTCGAGCGCAAACACAAAATCAATTATACTTATACCGGCTTCTTCCTGATATTTGTTTGCGTATTTGTTATGGCCTTACAGCCAGTCCCCAAGGGCTGGAATGCAGGTGTGGAAAGCCCGATAGGCATCATCACCAATAACTACATCCTTTGCATAGCTGTCGCCCTGTTTTTTTATGGCATCCTTACCGAGACTACGCTGTTTAAAAAGTTCCTGGCCCTGCCTTTTATCGAGCTGCTGGGCAAAAGCTCCTATATCTTTTATCTTATTCACCTGGGGTGGATATACACCCTCCTCCACGGTGGTATAAATCACCTGAACGACTATGTATTTAGTCTTTACGACAAATGGAACGTTGAATGGAGTTCCCCTTTTCAATACGACTGGTTAAACCTTATTTTCATTTTCATCATATTAAACGTCGTTTCGGTCACTTTATTCAAGTTGATTGAAGAACCGCTGAATCACAGGATCCGCAAATCAAACTTTTTGGTTAAGTACAA
>DASXMZ010000073.1:0-5775 GCA_036495385.1 Mucilaginibacter sp.
ATACTGAGCGGTACACCCGTTGAAAATTCGGTAAATGACCTGTGGACGCAGATGTCGTTCATTAATCCGGGTTTACTTGGCGCTCAGCAATACTTTCAAAACGAGTTTGTGACACCTATCGAGAAGAAAAAGGACGAAGAAAGGGCCCGCAAACTACAGGCAATAATAAAGCCCTTTGTTTTAAGGCGTACCAAGGAACAGGTTGCTCCCGAGCTGCCGCCAAAAACCGAAAACTTGTTTTATTGCCAAATGAGTGAGGAGCAAGCGTCGGTTTATGAGAAGGTAAAATCTGAATACCGGAACGAGCTTTTGAAAAGCCTTGAAGACGGCACCTTTGCAAAAACGCAGATACAGGTTTTGCAAGGTCTCATAAAATTACGTCAGATTGCGAACCACCCGATTATGATAGATGATGATTATGAGGGGGACTCGGGTAAGTTTGAAAACGTTGTTCACACGCTCTCCAACGTGCTCGAAGGCGGCCACAAAGTGCTTATATTTTCGCAGTTTGTAAAACAGCTGAACATATACAGGGAATATTTCGACGACAAAGACATTCCCTATGCATACCTTGACGGCAGCACGCAAAACCGCGGCGATGTGGTAAAACAATTCCAGGAGGATAAAAAGACAAGGGTATTTTTAATTTCGATAAAAGCGGGCGGTGTGGGCCTAAATTTAACCGAGGCCGATTACGTTTTCATCCTCGACCCATGGTGGAACCCCGCTGTTGAGCAGCAGGCTATTGACCGTACGCACCGCATCGGCCAAACAAAAAATGTATTTATCTATAAATTCATCACCAAAGACTCGGTGGAAGAAAAGATACTTGCATTGCAGCAACGTAAACTTAGCGTAGCCCGCGCATTGATCACCACCGAAGACAGCTTTATTAAATCGCTCTCGGTGGAGGATATTAAGGAAATATTGGGGTAAGTTTGAGGTCGGACGTCAGACGAAGGAAGTCGGAAAGCCGATGATAGAAGTCTTTACGAATTATTTTTAGACCTATTTTATCATGATCAGATATTTTTTTATTCTCACATTTTTATTCCCTGCACTTTACACATTTGCTCAGGGCGATGCAGCCACCATTAAAGCGGCACGAATAGCCTCGAACGAAGCAATTGCCAGGCATGATATTGATGGCGTGTCGAAATATTGGTTACCCGATTTTGTTCAAACAATAGGCCGGGGGACTTCGTTAACCGGAAAAGATACAATCATAGCCTCGTGGAAAGCGCTGTTTAAAGGTAATGAAACTGTGTCATACGAAAGAAAACCGACCTCCATTGAAGTTGGAGATAACGGCATAATGGCTTGGGAGACTGGGATATGGACAGCCAAAAACTCTTACAGTAAGGAGGGAATTATTCAGCGATGTGGCGAAAAATCGATGGTATATGGAAACTACAGGCGGAGCTATTTGTGTCACTTAAGCAATAATTGACTATGATAACCGCGGCGAGATCTAAGATGCGCTAAGCCTCACAAATCTTAAAGATATTAGTAGTAAGCTATATTTATTCAAAAATGGATGACAGCTTATAAATCGCCGCTATCACCAAAACAACAATTCCAATATACATCATTCTTCTACCCTGCTTCCTGTCATTTTCGTTATATTCATACACCCGCTCCCCATTAGGCAGTGTTTTTTTATAAGTGGCGAGGAACCAACCTATAAATATCCCCAATAAACCACCTAAAAAGGCGCATATGTAGCCAATAATTATCCAATAAGTCTGCGGCTCGTCGGGTGATTTTAATTCTTCTATTCTTTTTTCATTTATGGTTGCAATAGCTTCATCACCTACCGGTTTACCTCTATTGGCCAGTATTTTGCGGGCCAGCACAAAATCAAACGGGCTCCATTCATCGGCTTTAGTTATCACTTCCATAAGTTCATCATCGGTAAAACCGAAGAGGTAATAATCCTTCCCTATAGCATTAATATCTTCCGTTTCGTCGTCTTTTAAAAGCTGGTTTACCTTTTCAAAGTCCTGCTGTTTTATTTTTACTGCCCAATCTGTTTGCAGTGTATCGTTAAAAGTGAACCCAGGATCAAATGTACGAGACTCTTCAACTATATGATTTTCTATGTGATGACTATCAAGCTGTTGGGCAAGTTCATTTGCCAAAGCGATGTCATTAAATTTTTGATAGGTGATTAATTCACGTTCCATGTGATAAAGGTATAGTTTATGTGTGCTTTTACAAACAATTCGAAATTCTTACCAATAATTGTAGATCAATTTCAACTGCTTTCATAATCAACAGTTGCTAAGGCAGCCAATATTAAACATTGTCAGTATTGGCTTTTTATTTATTTTAGTTAAATTGAATATTATTAGAGCAGCCTGTTAATTAAATATTTCTTTACCGAATGCAACACTGAAATATGAGAAATTAATAATCTCAACTTTAATTGATATGAGGCATAGAATTCAATTACTAGATAGCTTCAGATGTATTGCTATTATCTGTGTGATGCTTTTTCATTATACCGATTTACCGCCGACCATATCCCCATATGGAGATTTTTTCAGGGATATTTTCGGTTTTGGTTACATAGGGGTTCCGTTTTTCTATATGATCTCGGGGTTTGTGATAAGCTATACACTTGAGAACACACCAGATTTGCTTTCTTTCCACGAAAATCGTTTCAGCCGCCTTTTTCCACCTATGCTTTTATGTACACTTCTCACCTTTATTATAATGCGCTGCTTTGATGATCATTATCTGTTCAGGAACGCGCATGAAATAAAAAACTTTCTGCCAAGTTTAACATTCACAAACCCGTCAATCTGGACCCTGCTGACTAAGATTAATTTTCACTGGATTAACTCAAGCTATTGGTCTTTATGGGTCGAAATTCAATTTTACATTATTTCATCCTGTTTATATTTTCTAAACAAAAGGAATTTCTTGAGGAATATGCTTTTGACCGGTATTGCAATAAGCCTGATCAAATATATTCCTGACTATTTTTTGAATAACCATACTCAATACCTAAAACAAAATGGATTGATTACTTTATTTAAAGGATGGAGATATAGTGATGAAATGTTTAACATTACTTTTTTTATAACATGGTTTCTTCCAGGGGTTATGTTCTATCACTTATATAAAGGGTTACAGCTAAAGAAGAATATTTTTATCGGGATATGTTGCGTTGGCATGATATATTGTCTGTTGAGAGATATCAGGAACATTTATGTAGGTTCTCTTTATACAGTGATATTTGCCACTCTTTTAATGTTCGCTCTTTTCTCAATAATGATCTATAGGAAAAAATATTTGCTATTCCTTGAAATCTCTTTTTTAAAAAGGGTTGGCATTATATCCTACACCATATACCTTATTCACGAAGATATAGGTATTTTATTGATAAGTAAATTTGGCAAATACCTGGGTAACTGGGGTGCCTTGTCGCCTTTTATTGTCATTTTCTTAGCAATTGGCTTTGCTGAGCTGAGTTATCGCTTTTATGAAAGAAAGGCAAATATATTTCTTAAAAAGATATTTAATAATAGGGGTAAAATATTTTTAAACAAACACATTGCCGATACCAGTTAGTTATTTGTGCTAAAAGGTCTTTTATAGAGACCCTGATAGATTAAGAAAGTTTATTTAATTTTTCCAAATTAAAAATCTTGAAGCTTTTGAACTAAATGCCCAACAGCAAAATCCGAAAATCAGTAAAATCGACTGTCGAAATTCCAAACAAAATATCTTAATATTGGTTGTTGAAACACACAACCCGGTAATATTAAATCAACTTAAAAATGTCATATCATGAAAAAGTTTTTACTCTTAACCCTGCTAATTTCCTGCAGTGCGTTTGCTTTTAGTCAAAGCAAAATGGCGTGTTGTGCGAAGCCGTCGGCTACGCAGCAATTCGCTATGCTGGCATCCAGCAAAGAATTTACAATGTCGCATAAAAATCCTTTAAAAATTCACTTTCAAAGCAGCATTGGCAAAAACATCACCTACAAAACTGCCGATGGTAAAGATGCCGATGCTTACGAACTTAAAGCAAAAAAAGCAACGAACAATTATATTTTCGTTATACATGAGTACTGGGGACTTAATGATTTTATAAAACAGGAGTCTGAAAAAATTTATAATGATTTGGGTAACGTGAACATCATTGACCTTGACCTCTATGACGGCCAGGTAGCAACAACCCGTGAAGATGCAGGTAAATTTATGCAAGCTGTAAAAGAGGATAGGGCTAAAGCAATTATCAACGGCGCAATTCAATACGCAGGACCTAAAGCACATATTGCTACGATTGGCTGGTGCTTTGGCGGGGGCTGGAGTTTGCAGACTACCCTAATGGCCGGAAAGCAAGCCGCGGGTTGCGTAATGTACTATGGAATGCCCGAGCAGGATGTTAATCGTTTAAAAACCCTTAATTGCGACGTACTCGGTAATTTCGCTAATAAAGACAAATGGATAAATCCGACAGTTGTTGCAAAGTTTGCGGAGAATATGAAGGCAGCGGGTAAAAAATTATACTTGCACCAGTACGACGCTGATCACGCGTTCGCAAATCCAAGCAACCCGATATATAATAGTGAGGCAACAAAAGAGGCTTATGGATATACGATTGAATTTTTGAAAGCGAGAATGAAATAATTTCGGATTTCGGAATTTAGATTTCGGATTTAACCCGATGGAACAATTTCGGAATCTAGATTTCTATCTGAAATCGAAATTCCGAAATCCAAAATCTATCCAAATCCGAAATCGAAATTCCGAATTCCGAAATCTATCACGTAACATTGCACAAAATTTCCAGTATTGATCGCAAAAGCTAAAAAATTACTTTCCTACCTGCTAAAGTTCGTTATTTTACTGCTTGCTTTTCTGTTTGTTTACCATCGCATCCTAAAAAATAATAAAAACTTGCAAGAATTCCACGACCTTGTAAGTCACATCTCCTATAATAAGGTGGTATTTACAATTGTGATTGTTGTACTGCTAATGATAGTAAACTGGGTGCTGGAATCATTAAAGTGGTGGCACCTAACCAGGCAGCTTTATCCAATTTCGGTTTGGCGAGCCATTGAATCGGTCTTCTGCGGATTAACCTGGGCTGTATTTACGCCCAACCGCCTTGGCGAATATGGGGGCCGAATAATGTTTTTACCAAACAGGAAACGCATACACGGAGTTTTCGCCATGGCGGTTGGAGCGTTCGGGCAAAACGTTATAACCAATGTTTTAGGCGCCGCGGCTTCCGTATGGTTTTTATATACCTTTTTGCATCTTAATTGCTGGCTGTTATTGTTAATAGCATTGTCGGCGGCGGTGTTTGTTGGATTTATGATTACCTTTTATTTTAATATCGGATGGATGGTATCGCTGCTTAACCGCATTAAATTCTTAAAAAAATTCCACCGTTTTTTTGATATCATGGGCAGATATAAGCCCTACGAGCTTTTAAATATCATGTGGTTTTGCCTTGCCCGCTTCCTTGTGTTCACTTTTCAATATTACCTGCTAATTCATTTGCTTATACCGCAAATACCGCTTTTACAAATGACATTGCTGATGTTTGTCTTCTTCTTTATTCAATCGGCCATACCTTCGTTGGATTTGCTTGACATCGGAGTAAGAAGCTTAACCGCAACAACCTTATTTGCTTATGTCACTGATCAGTCTGTTGCTGTGGTGGTGGCTGTGTCTGTTATTTATATAGTTAATCTGCTTATACCGGCTGTTTTAGGTTCGGTATTCGTTTTAAAATTAAAATTCTTTGACCGC
>DASXMZ010000074.1:0-4176 GCA_036495385.1 Mucilaginibacter sp.
GCTTATTGCCAGGCGACCGGTACTTGGCAAACAAGTTAGTGCGACAGGTGATGAACCAGCAAATGGATACCGGGTACAGATCTTCTTTGGATCCAGCAGGCAGGCGGCTTACGACGCGCAGGCGAAAATTAATGAAGAGCATCCGGAACTGCGTACTTACATCACTTATAATGAACCAAATTTCAAAGTGCGCGCCGGCGATTTCAGGACACGCCTGGAAGCCGAGAAATTAATGAAAGAGATAACCCCGTTGTTTACAAGCCTGTTTATTATACCCGAAAAGATAAACCCTCCCAAGCAGGACAATTCAAATGATTAAAGAGCAGATTCAGCAATTATCAAAAAACATTTTTAACGATGTTGTGGCTAACCGCCGCCACTTGCATTCGCATCCCGAACTTTCTTTCCACGAAACCGAAACATCAGCTTTCGTGGCCGGTAAGCTGGAAAAACTGGGATTAGAATATATAAAGATGGCTGATAATGGTTTGGTAGCCTTGATAAAAGGTGAAAAACCGTCGGATAAAGTTGTTGCCCTGCGTGCGGATATGGATGCTTTGCCTATCACCGAGGCAAATGAGGTATCTTATAAATCGCAGAACGTTGGCGTGATGCATGCTTGCGGCCACGATGCACATACCTCGTCGTTACTAGGGACTGCACAGATACTAACAGGATTAAAAAGTGAGTTTGGCGGTACCATAAAACTAATATTCCAGCCGGCAGAAGAGAAGCTCCCTGGCGGCGCCAGTTTGATGATAAAAGAAGGCGTTTTGGAAAACCCGAAGCCACAGGCCGTTTTAGGACAGCATGTCATGCCGCTAATTGAAGCAGGCAAAGTCGGCTTCCGTGCCGGGAAATATATGGCATCGACAGATGAACTGTATGTTACCGTTAGGGGCAAAGGCGGCCACGGAGCACAGCCACAACAGAACGTTGATCCGGTTATTATCACAGCACACATATTAACTGCTTTACAGCAAGTGGTAAGTCGTTTTGCGGATCCGAAAAGCCCTTCGGTGCTATCTTTCGGTAAAGTGATAGCAAATGGGGCCACCAATGTAATCCCAAATGAAGTTTACCTGGAGGGCACATTTAGAACTATGGACGAAAAATGGCGCAATGATGCTCATATTAAAATGAAAAAAATGGCCGAAGGTATGGCCGAAAGCATGGGCGGCAGCTGTGAATTTAATATTATGCGCGGCTATCCATTCCTGATCAATGAGGAAAAGTTGACCATCGCCACACGCGCCCACGCCGAAGATTACCTGGGTAAAGAAAATGTGGTTGACCTCGATATCTGGATGGCTGCTGAAGATTTCGCTTACTACTCACAGGTAGCCGATTCATGCTTTTACCGTTTGGGAACACGAAATGAAAGCCGCGGCATCACTTCTTCTGTACATACCCCAACTTTTGACGTTGAAGAAGATGCCTTCAAAATTAGTACAGGATTAATGGCTTATTTAGCGGTTAAACAGCTGGGGAATTGATGTTTCAGTTCATAGCTGATGGTTCATAGATCATGGTAAAACCTAACAAATGAAGATACTTTTCTTTTTTTTAATTGGCATCAGCTATCTGCCAGTTTTTTGCTATGGTCAAAAAAAAGAAAAGATTTATGTCCCCGTTTTAAAAGAAAATAAGCTATTAAAAGAGTTAATAATTTATTCGCTGAAGGCAGAAGGGGCACCGAGCATTGAGAACAAAAAAAATTTCTTCTCAAATTATGTAATTATGTTAATAGGGAAGAACCCTGCCGATTCTTCCTATACTTTTTCAATACTATTAAGCGAGGATGAAAAGTCAGTCAATTGTCTTATCAATAATATCAATAATAAGGGAACAGCTAGTAATAAGGAAACAGCCAGATACGGATATTTGGAATTAAATAAATATAAAATATTTGTCTGGACAGTTAGCGCCAGCGAACTATTTCAAACGGACAAATCAAAAACCTTTAAATTTGTATATAGGACAAACTGTGATAACTATGTTCCTACTTCACGTTATCTAAGCCTTGACTATTATAAATATAAGGATGGACATTTTTACACAGTTACCATACCTCCGATGCGATAACGTGTCCACAATAAAGAAAAAATCAGGAATTAGATGAGAAATAAATATTATTTACTATTACTTATACTTTTCACAAGCAGTTTCTCCAACGCCCAGCAAATCAAACGCTTCAATCCTGATTCCATTCGCACTATTGTTATTGATTCTGCGGTAAACATCCATTCGCATCACTTAAACGCGCAGGATTTTATTGATGCAGTACTGGCAGATACCAGCTTTTATAAGGCGTTTTATAACATGAAAAAATATGCCTTTGTTGCTGAGAACCGGATTTACACTTACAACAAGAACAATAAAGTTGATGGTAAAATCTACAGGAAGATAAGGCATAGCAGTGTGCAGGGTGCACCAAAAGTTGAATATATTACAAAGCAAGACAGCGGGACGATTTATAAAAGTAACGGCAAGTATCAACTTTACACGGTTGAGATGTTTGACTATATCTTCATGAACGCCTATAATTCCGATTTTATAAAAGGACCGGCATTGCCAGGTGCTGAAGGTAAAAACGAGGGTTATAAAGATAAATTAAAGACGCTGATCTTTGAACCTGGTCGTAAAGTAAAGGGTATCCCGTTCATCAGCAGTAAAACTGAATTATTTTCAAGTGACCTGCGGGATTATTATTACTATCGCTTTTCGCGCGGAAAATATCTTGATTCGATACCTGTATATATTTTTAAAGTGATCCGCAAACCCAGCACGGCCGACGGCGATACGATGATAAAAGAAATGACCACCATTTTTGATATGCGGAATTTCCAGATAATGGGGCGGTATATAGATATGAAGTACAGAAACTTCCTGTTTAATTTCGACGTTCAGATGAATATCGAGCTTGCTAAATATAACGACGAACTTTTACCTGTTAAAGTTACCTACCAGGGCAATTGGGACGTTCCTTTTCATAAAGTTGAACGCGCCAGTTTTTTGATAGTGCAAAAGGATTATAAGAAGAATTGATAGTACCGATTTAGAATGATTTTACCGATTAGGTTTTACCATCTGTGAAATCATCTCAAAAATCTGTGAAATCCTACTCACTTAACGACAATATATTCCCATCCGGATCCCTAAACCAGGCTACTTTTGCGCCGCTTGGTGATGTCCATATACCGAGATCATCATGCGGCAAAAAATCATATTTCTCGCAGAACACCCCTTTGCCATTAAGCGCTTGAATGGTAGCCGTTATGTCGTTTACACCCCATCCTATAGCAGTAAAGGCATGCGGTTTTAGTTCGGGCACAGTAATTACCCTCAGTAAAGTCCCGTTCGAATTAAATTCCAGGGCATACTCGTCTTCGGACAATAACATCAAACCCAATACATCTTGATAAAATACTTTTGCTTCGCCCGGCTTTACGGTGGGTACAAAGGCTTTTAAAGTTTCGTTGGCTAGCATGATCACAGATTTAAATGATTTTTATGATTACGCAGATTTAATAAGGTATACAAAGGTAATCAGCGAAATCACAAAAACCAGCACGAATCAGCGGTCAGATTCGGCTGCTGTTTTAATTACCTCATTCCTTTTCTTTAAAAGATTAGTCATATACCGGTTAAGGAAAATAAAATTAGCGGCATGGCCCAATATCCCGAAGGGCGATTCGAAAATGAATATGTCCTTCATCATGGTTTGATTATTTATCGCATAAAAAAGATGCTCATGCCTGAAGTTCTTGAAAGCGCCATCAACCATTTCGTCCGTAAAATAGTCAGGGTACTTGAACTCTGTTATTTTTGAAGTTAGCGTTTGCCATATACCAAAATGTTTGGCCTTCCAGGTTACGGTTTCACCCAAGCCTATTAGTCCGCTCGTGCGACCCGCAATTGACTTTTCACCCGTTTCTGACATCGACTCAACGTGAAGGTCAATACTTCTTGCTAAATCAAAACAGCGCTCAATTGGGGCATTAATGGGGGTGGACAGTTCTATGATCACGGATTTAAGCAGATTTTTATGATTTCACAGATTTTGATAGCATAGCGTTTCGGTGATAACCGATTTCCATCATTTCGCCCGAAATCAATCAACGAAATCTTAAAAATCAGCGAAAATCAGCGGTTAAAATTCCGCGTTCTTCGGAT
>DASXMZ010000075.1:0-10563 GCA_036495385.1 Mucilaginibacter sp.
ATGTTACTCCTCCCGCCAGCAGGACCTACTTATTTGTTTTGGCATCAATAGCAGTATTCACTTTATTGATAGCCTGCATAAATTTCATGAATTTATCCACGGCCCGCTCATCGAGGCGATCATCAGAAGTTGGGGTAAGAAAAGTGTTAGGAGCAGAAAGGGGGGCGTTGATACGTCAATTCTTAGGGGAATCCATGTTGATGACGTTTATCGCTTTTGTTATCGCTGTTTTTTTGACCGCTTTAATCTTACCAACCTTTAACCAACTGGCTGAAAAACAAATAACCATATTTTTTTCGGAAGATAAGTTTTTGTTTTTTGGATTTTTGCTGATGGCATTGCTTACGGGTTTTATTGCAGGCAGCTATCCTGCTTTCTACCTTTCATCCTTCAACCCTGTCAAGGTTTTAAAGGGGAAGCTAACTAATTCGCTGGCTGTTGTGTCTATCCGTAAAGGGCTGGTTACGTTTCAATTTGTCATCTCTGTCATTTTAATCATATCGTCTGTTGTTATCGCCAGGCAAATGAGCTATCTGCGTACCGCTGATCTGGGTTTCGCAAAAGATCAGCAAATTATTATACCGCTCCGCACCACGACCTCAAAATCAATACACGCTACGCTGAAAAATGAAATAAAGAATCAACCACAAGTTATTTCTGCGGGCACCTCAATGTATTATCCGGGGATTGCTAATCTCATGGATGCTGGCTTTTACAAAGAAGGCCAATCCATGAACGATGCAAAACACACCCGTATGAACTATATAGATGAGGACTTTTTGCATACACTTGAATTTAAATCGGTTGCAGGCAGGCTGTTTTCACCGCAATTTAAGTCGGATACCGGTAACCGGATTATAATTAACGAAAATGCTGTAAAGGAAGTTGGTTTTGCATCTCCGGAGAAAGCTGTCGGGCAAAATATTTATTTTGATCTTCAAGGTAAGAAATATGGTTTTTTGATAATTGGCGTTTTAAAAGATTTTCATTTCGAAGACTTGCATTCTCCGGTTTCTCCCTTCGGGTTTCAACTGGCTGGTAATAATGATTATTTTAATTATTTAACTGTTCATGTTAAAGCAGGTAATATCTCGTCGGTATTAAAAACAATTGAAAATGTATGGCATAAATATGATCCGAATGATCCCTTTGAATATACTTTTTTAGATGAGGAATTTAAAAAAAATTATGCAGCGGATAACCGCCTGGCCTCAATTGTTGGATATTTCACCTTAATTGCAATATTAATTTCATGCCTCGGTTTGTTTGGTCTGGCAGCATTCAGCGCCGAGCAACGCACTAAAGAAATTGGTATCCGCAAAGTTTTGGGCGCGAGTGTAACCACGGTTGTTTCTTTATTATCTTTCGATTTTTTAAAGCTTATTATGTTGTCGGTTATTATTGCTTCACCAATTGCCTGGTGGACCATGAATAAATGGCTGCAGGAGTTCGCTTATCGTAAACCGATAGATTGGACCATTTTCGCTTATACTGTCATAATAGCCATAATAATAGGCTTAGTCACCATAGGCTCGCAGGCTATAAAAGCGGCTATAGCTAACCCGGTTAAAAGTTTAAGGAGCGAGTAGGTGAAGTTTGCAGTAGCCAGTTTGCAGTGTACTATGGTCAGCAAACCGCGTGCTGCCCACTGCTCACGGCTTCCGCACCGGTTGTATCATAACCGTACGCATCCTGTTACATAAGCGAACAGTATTTTATTAATCTTTTAGTGATAAGCAATTGATTATTAATTTGTTAATAGTTTGGTATGTTATTGAAGCATTTGTGCCAGAATGATTGGAGAAATGATATGTAAATAAATACTTATTAATAAATTCGCCATATATAAATCATTAATTCCCAAAAGGGGGTTCTATGAACAATAATTCACTAAATCAATAATTAAAACACATGTTATCACTTCAACACGTTTCAAAATATTACCAGGCTGGTGGCAACAAAAATATTGTGCTTAACGATGTCAATCTCGAAGTTGATGAAGGCGAATTCGTTTCTATAATGGGCCCTTCTGGCTCCGGCAAATCGACTCTTTTAAATGTAATCGGCATGCTCGATGAGCCGTCAGAGGGATATCATTATTTCGTAGGCAATTCGGTACATCAGCTCAGAGAAAAACAACGGTCGGCTTTATATAAGCAGTACATAGGTTTCGTTTTCCAGGCTTACCATCTTATTGATGAGCTAACCGTTTATGAAAACATCGAGACACCGCTTATTTACCAGGATTTTAAAAGCGCTGAAAGAAAAGCTATGGTAGCCGATATGCTCGACCGATTTCAGATTGTTGGTAAAAAAGATCTTTTCCCGGCGCAGTTATCCGGTGGTCAGCAGCAATTAGTCGGTATTGCGCGTGCGTTAATTGCGAGGCCTAAATTACTGCTCGCCGATGAACCTACCGGCAACTTAAATTCAAAACAGGGGGAAGAAATTATGGAGTTGTTTCGTAAGCTTAATAAAGAAGATAAAGTCACTATCATACAGGTAACACACTCCGAAAAAAATGCGGAATACGGTACGCGTATCATTGACCTTTTGGATGGCCGGATCGTTTCCTCAAGAAAATTCTAATTATAATTAACTGTTAACAATGCGATTTAGTAAATACCTTTTAACCATACTTTTTTTAGCCTGCAGTATTTTAGCTCATGCACAAAAAGACACCTTACTTACACTGCAGCAATGTTTGGATATTGCTATAAAAAACAATCTGAATGTAAAACAAACCGGCCTGGTAATGGAACAAGACCGCATAGGTTTAAACCAGGCCAAAGAAAATCTTTTACCTTCGGTAACGGGAAACGTCAGCCGGCAGGCTAGCAATGGCCGTGGCATTAACCCGGTTACCAACACCTACGTAAACCAATCGTTAACGTCCGACAATTATTCACTTGGCGCCGGTTTAACTTTATTTAACGGGCTTGCATTGCAAAACGCCATTAAACAGGCTTCGCTCGCATACCAGGCGGGTAAAATGGACTATCAGCAGGCAAAAGACCTTATTACCATACAAATCATTACTAATTATTTGTCGGTTTTAGATGCTGAAGAAATATTGGGGTTAAGCAAAAACCAGTTGGCGGCTGCAAAGGAAAACGTTGACCGGTCGCAAATTTTAGAGCAAAACGGTGCAAATAAAATAGCGTCGGATCTTACCGATTTTAAGGGTGCTTACGCTGGTAGTTTTGTTGCAGTGGTAAATAATCAGAACTCGCTGGATGCCGCAAAGCTGAGCTTATTCAATTTAATGAATATTCCGTATAATAGAGCTACTGAATTGCAACCTCTAAACGCCCAGGAGCTGGTTGGCCAATATGGAACCAGCGCCGATAAGATTTACGAAATTGCCTTACAGCAATTGGCGCTTGTAAAAGCGGCCACATTCAGACGTGAAAGCGCTGAAAAAGGGGTTAAGGTTGCGCAGGGGCAATTATTTCCGACATTATCTGTAAACGGCGGTTTAAGTACAAATTATTCAAGTGCTGGTCAAAAATCGGTGTTTGTCGATTCAACGGTTGTGCCTACAAGTGCATTTATAAACACGCCTGCAGGCAGACAACCTGTTTTCAATACTCAAGCCAATTATTCGCAACAGAATATTAATTATTTGGACCAGTTTAAAAACAATTACGGAACCTCTTTAACATTGGGGCTTTACATCCCAATTTTTACCAATCACATCAAAAAGAACCAGGTAGCACTTGCAAAAATTAATTTATTAAATCAGCAATATGTTGAAGATAATACTAAGACTGTGCTAAAACAAAGCGTTCAGCAGGCGTGGTATAACATGAACTCCGCTTATAACAGGTACCAGGCGATATACGAACAAGTAAAAGCTTATACTGAAAGTTACAGAATTTCAAAAATACGGTTAGATGCGGGTATAATAACCTCGACAGATTTTATCATTGCAAAAAACAATTTGGATGGGGCTAACCTTAGTTTGGTAAGTGCGCGATATGATTACTTCATATTCAGTAAGATACTCGATTATTACCAGGGAAAATTATCGTTCTAAATTATTCGAAAAATGTTTTTGTATAAGTAAATAATATTTAATTTTAACCTAGAATCTATTTCATAATATCCGGTTTACATCAGCTTTATCCAGCGTGTAAACCGGATATTTCAATTTATAGAGGTCGATTTTTTAAACTAAAAATCCTTTTTTCCCGTTAATATCCCATCACAAATTACTTATGAAAAAAATCATAATCACCCTGATTTTTGCGGCGACGGCAAGTTTTGCGTCGGCGCAGGTTTTACCGTTCTTTCAGCTGGGGCTCAAAGGCGGTGCAAATTTCACAACCCTATCGTCTCCGGGTACAATATTCAGCGTCAGCAACCAGGCCGGCTACCTGGCGGGTGCTTGGGCCAGGCTCGGAGGATTGGGCTTTAATTTCCAACCCGAAATTTATGCAACTTCAAAAAACGTTGAAATTTCCGGCACCAATGGCGGAAAGCAAACTTACACCAGCCTTGATGTTCCGCTATTATTTGGCGGAAAGATCGGTGCCTTTGGTGTGGGTGGCCGCTTTTATACAGGCCCATTGATTTCCTTTGCCATTGACAAAGGCCAGACTTTTTTTGATGCCACCGGTAAGGCAGTCTCACTCGATTTTCACGATCAGAATTACGCCTGGCAATTTGGAGCGGGTTTAGATATAAAAAGAATATCGATCGATCTGCGTTATGAGGCAGGCATAACCGACCAATATTATAATGGCGGCCAAACAAAAATTAACCTGTTCAACATCAGTTTAGCTTACACGCTATTGAAACTTTAAATACAAATCTTGCGTCCATTGTGAAATCTTCATGTTCCTTGTGTTTGATTTTTACCACAGAGTTTACCAGGAATTTCACAAAAGGCACTAAGCCCAAATATATTTTGTTTTCAATTCACATAAGGGACTTTTAAGAAAGACTCTTTCTTTGTTTTAACTAAGTGCCATTCGGAACGTTAAAGAAGTAGTTCATATAAGCTGCCATTTTTGTACTATATTTTAGAAAAGATATTGTAAAATTAGTATTATAGATATTGTATAAGATACACCTATCTTTATAAACCAATTTTAGTCTTTAATGGGCAATAAACATTCGCTGTTTTATAATGAATACAAGGGATTCTTACTGGCATTTGCCGGCATTTTTTGTGTCACTATATCACTTGCGCAGCAAATTGCCGGGAACGGAGAATCAAATATCAGGTTAAACCAAATTGGTTTTTATCCCGATGCTCCGAAAATCGCAATCTTTTTGTCGGATAGCGGCAACGTTTTTTATTTGCAGACAACAGAAAAGAAAACCGTATTTACCGGGAAACTTAAAAAATCACTCAAACCAAACTTCGCGGGGAAATTCACTGAAATAGCTGATTTTTCGGCTTATGATAAACGCGGGAAATATCGCATTTATATACCTGGTACCGGTTATTCCTATCCGTTTGAAATTAAAAAGTCGGTTAACCGCAACGTGGCGGACGCATCTATTAAGGCCTATTATTTTATGCGCGCTTCTATTCCTTTAGAGGAGAAATATGCAGGAAAGTGGAAAAGGGCAGAGGGTCACCCGGATACAAGCGTAATTGTTCATCCGTCGGCCGCAACCGAAAAACGGCCGGAGGGGACAATCATTTCGTCGCCTCGCGGATGGTATGATGCGGGGGATTATAATAAATACATAGTAAACAGCGGGATAAGTACAAGTACATTACTGTCGCTATACGAGGATTTCCCTGCCTACATGAAAACCGTTAAGTTGAACATCCCGGAAAGCGGAAATAATATTCCCGATGTGCTCAATGAAGTTTTATGGAACCTGCGCTGGATGCTAACCATGCAGGATCCCAACGACGGAGGTGTTTATCATAAACTAACCAATGCCGCATTCGATAAATTTGAGATGCCGGATAAAGCTACAGCGCCCCGTTATGTTGTTCAAAAAGGAACAGCCGCCACGCTTGACTTCGTAGCGGTTATGGCACAGGCAAGCCGGATATTCAGGAAGTTTCCAAAAGAACTCCCTGGTTTGGCCGACTCGTGTTTAAATGGAGCAAATAAAGCATGGAATTGGGCTGTGAAAAATCCTCATGTTGTTTACAACCAGGATGCCATGAACCAAAAATATAGCCCCAAAATAACCACTGGAGCCTATAGCGACTGGAATTTCAAGGATGAATTTATTTGGGCGGCATCTGAACTGTTTGTTACCACACAACGATCCGAATATTTAAAAGATATAAATCTGCTTCCGGATACAAATATGCCCTTACCATCCTGGAGCCAGGTAAGACTACTGGGTTACTACACACTTATAAAAAATAGTGAACTGTTAGGAAAAAATGCTCCAAAAGAATTACCCGAGCTAAAGAAAAACTTGCTCACATTAGCCGATAGAATGATTAGCGGTGTTGATGAAACAGCCTATCAAACGGTGATGAGTAAGTGGGCCCGTTATTTTGGGTGGGGCAGCAATTCGGTAGCGGGAAACGAGGGTATTGTATTAATACAGGCCTACAAACTTTCGCACGACAACAAATACCTGGTGTATGCATTGGATAACCTCGACTATCTTTTAGGACGAAATGGAAGCGGTTATTCGTATGTTACAGGTTTCGGAAGCAAAACCCCCATGCATCCGCACCATCGTCCGTCTGCTTCAGACGGTATTGTTGATCCCGTTCCCGGATTATTGGTTGGCGGTCCTAACCCGGGCATGCAGGATCATATCCAGGTGCCCTCAAAAGTACCGGATGAAGCGTATATCGACGATGAGCGGGCTTATGCTGCAAATGAAATAGCAATAAACTGGAATGCATCTCTGGCTTATCTGGCTAACGCTATAGAGGCCCTACAGGATAATATAACTGTTTCAATAAAAAATATTAAATAAATTTATAACCAATAAACAATCAATCGTGGCCTTATTTAAACCAAGAAATTATGAGAAGAATCATTATCATTAATATTTTACTCCTCAATGTGCTCTATCTGGCGGCGCAGCCGGCTAAACCGGTAAGTGATATTGATAAAAAAGTTGATGCGCTTATAGCGAAAATGACGCTGGAAGAAAAAGTAGGGCAGATGACCGAGGTGACATCAGATGTGGTATCAACAACTAAAAATGGTGTCCATCAAATTGACGCAGAAAAAATTAAGGAAGCGATCTTAAAATATCACGTAGGTTCTATATTAAATGTAAGCGGCCATGCCTATGATCGTAAACATTGGTACGAAGTTATTTCTGATATACAAGCTGAAGCCACGCAGGACCGTTTAAAAATCCCGGTTATTTATGGTATCGATGCCATACACGGTGTGACTTATACAACAGGAAGTACCCTTTTTCCGCAGGAAATTGCCATGGCTGCCACCTTTAACCGTGATATTGTTCATAAAGCAGGGGAGATTACCGCTTATGAAACACGGGCGAGTTATATTCCATGGAATTATTCACCTGTTTTGGATCTCGGTAAAACACCGCTTTGGCCGCGTATTTATGAAACTTTTGGTGAAGACCCTTACCTGATAAAAACAATGGGTGCAGCAATAATTACCGGCTACCAGGGTAATGATGTAAGTGATAAGTACCACGTTGCAGCGTGTATGAAGCATTATTTAGGCTATGGCGACCCATTGAGCGGCAAAGACCGCACGCCTGCCTGGATACCGGATCGTTATATGCGCGAATACTTTTTACCACCATTTGCAGAAGCTGTGAAAGCAGGAGCAAGGACCCTGATGATTAACTCGGGCGAGATTAATGGCGTTCCTATACATGCCAGCAAGTATATGCTTACCGATGTATTGCGCGGCGAGTTGCATTTTGACGGGATCGCGGTAACTGATTGGAGAGATATTCAATATCTTCACGACCGTCATCACATAGCAGCAACGCAAAAAGACGCGGTAATGATTGCCGTAAATGCAGGTGTAGATATGAGTATGGTACCTTTTGAGTATAGCTTTTATAATTACCTGATAGAACTCGTCCATGAGGGTAAAGTTCCAATGACCCGTATAAATGAAGCAGTTCACCGTATACTTAAAGTAAAATACCAGTTAGGTTTATTTGAACGCCCCGTGGGAAATCCGGAGGATTATCCAAAATTTGGTTCGGATGAGTTCAGGCAAGTCAGCTTGCAGGCTGCCACAGAGGCTATTACTTTATTAAAAAACAACAATAATATTCTGCCTCTGAAAAAGAATATGAAAGTGTTAGTAACCGGCCCAACTGCTAATACCATGCGGTCGTTGGACGGCGGCTGGAGCTATACCTGGCAAGGGGAACAGGCGGATACTTATGCCGCTAATAAGAATACAATACTCGAAGCTATTCAACAAAAAATAGGGAAAGATAATGTAAGTTATCAGCGGGGAGCAGCATTTGACAGTTTGCAAAACATAAACGATGCAATAAACGAGGCGAAAAAAGCCGATGTTGTTGTTCTATGTCTTGGCGAACTATCCTATACTGAAAATGTAGGTAATATTGATGACCTTAATCTTCCTGCCGCTCAAACGGAGCTTGCCACCGAATTAGCCAAAACAGGTAAACCGATTATTTTGGTTTTAGCTGAGGGGCGCCCAAGAATTGTCACCAAAGCCGAAAGCAAATCGACGGCCACCATTATGACTTACCTTTCAGGTAACGAAGGCGGTGATGCGCTGGCAAATATCCTTTTTGGCGATGCAAATCCTTCAGGCAAGCTGCCGGTTACATACCCGAAGTATCCGAACTCCTTAAATAATTATTATCGTAAAAACCTGGAAAACGGCAACCCTGACGATAGTCATGGTTACAACCCACTTTATGAATTTGGATTTGGTTTAAGCTATACTACTTTCAGCTACAGTAACCTGCATTTAAGCAAACCTGATCTGAAAGACAATGAAGTGCTGACCATCACAGTTGATGTGAAAAATACAGGCCAACGTGAAGGCAAAGAGTCAGTATTGCTTTATACTAGCCAATCATACGCAAGTATTTCCCCGGATTTCAAACGTTTAAGGGCCTATGATAAAATCGATCTTCAACCGGGCGAAACAAAAACCGTCACCTTTAAGATAACGCCAAAAGATCTTGCGTTTGTTAATGATATAAGCAAAACAGTTACTGAAGCCGGGGAGTTCAAGATCCAGATCGGTGATCAGACGCAGAACTTTAACTATGTTTCGGGCAAGGACAATGTTTCGAGAACTGGGAAGTTGTAGGGTATAAATAGGCTTGTCATTGCGAGGAGGAACGACGAAGCAATCGCGAACTATACATTACTGCTCTGTATAGTATGCGATTGCTTCGTTCCTTGCAATGACAAGTTCACTATCCAATCGTCAGCGCAGTTCATTTAATCAAGCAATCGTCAGCGCAGTAACAACCAAAACTATCATAATAGAAAAGAAAAACGCTACAAAATACATAATACCCATACCCAGCATTTTAGTAATGGTTCTGAACCGGTTGCGGTGATATACTACTCTTAACGACCTATATATATACCAGATAACATATATTGTCGCTGCAAAGTTAATCAGCCCAGCAACCCAAAGCCAGCTTGCGGGGAACAGCGTTTCTGTCAGCATGATTACAGCCAGGAATAAAAACAAAAAGCAGTGCAGGTGTAATGCATAAATAAGGTGTTCAACATAATACTTCTTACTGCTCCAGAACGTTATCCGTAAAATCACTGCAAATAACGGAAGCAAAATAAACATCATTTTGGGTGTATTGTGCTTAAGCTCATCTAAAAAAACCTCGCCGGCCCGCGAGCCATATTTCTCGTTATAACTAAGCATTTTTTCATTGAAAATTCTTTTAAGAAAACCGTCGCGATCTTTTGCGGGTAACTTTTCCTGGTTTTCCTGGTACTGCTTCAAACTGGTGTCGCTTGTAGCAGTGCCAAGGCCTGTTATATGTTTTTTATTTTTTTCGTCAGGGCCTGCAATATTAATATTAAACGCCCCACTGTTTTTTACTTTTTCCTGCAATAGCTTTTTTTGCCTGGGACTGAGATCCTTATTATTGGCGATTTCTTTATTTACCGAGTCCAGTACTTTCTCAGTTTTAACCGGTTTGCCGTTTGAGTCGTGAACCGAAACTATCTGGTGCCCACTTTGAAATAAAACCAGGAAATAAACAATGCTGATAAAAATGTACATTTTTACGGGGTGCAGGTATTGAACGCGCCTGCCAGCCATGTACTCGTTGGTAAGGAAACCAGGCTTAAAAAATAAGGGTTTTAGTGTATGAAAAAACTGGTGGTCAAAGTGAAAGTAGTCGCTTATGGCATGGTTCATCATATGGCCAAAGCTTTCTTTTATTTCAAGGTTTTCCTGCCCGCAATTATGACAGAATTTGCCCTCTAAAGTGGTACCGCAGTTAAGGCAATTGTTTTCATGCCTGTAGTGTTTTTTCATAGGCCGGTATTGCTTTTTGTCGGTTAAACAATTATAAATTATTATGAGTTAATAAAAACGCGCCGTCTTCAAAGTACATAAATCTGCATAGCCCGTTCCGCAACATGCGTTTTAAACGTGACTG
>DASXMZ010000076.1:0-9193 GCA_036495385.1 Mucilaginibacter sp.
CCTTTGGATTCACGTTTAAACCATGCCATATCAATATCTATCTCTTTCAATTAAATACAAAGAAACGGAATTTTTTTTAATATGAGATTTTTTAGTAGGCCGAAAGTCGGAAAAGTCCGAAAGTCCGTAAGATTAAAAGAATTACTCTTTCTTTCGGACTTTCCTGACTTCCGGACTTTTCCGACTTCCTCAGCAAAAAATCTCGCATCTCATATCTCAAATCTCGTATCTAAATTATAACTTCGGGGCCAAATAAAAGTCAATGGATTTAAAAAATTATAAAGGTGTTTTGCACGGCGATCAGGTGCAGACACTATTTGAAGCCGCAAAGAAGCACCAGTTTGCTTTACCAGCAGTAAATGTAACTGGTACCAATACCATAAATGCTGTAATGGAAACAGCAAAGGCAGTTAACTCGCCGGTTATTATCCAGCTGTCAAATGGCGGCGCCCAGTTTTATGCGGGTAAATCTTTAGATAATTCGAAACTGCAAGCTTGTATTTTGGGTGCGGTTTCCGCGGCAAAACATGTTCATTTACTAGCAGAACATTACGGTGTTGCTGTTATTCTGCATACAGACCATGCAGCTTTGAAATTTTTGCCCTGGATAGATGGCTTGTTGGATCATGGCGAAAAGTTCTTTGCTGAAACCGGAAAACCGCTATTTTCTTCGCATATGCTCGACCTATCTGAGGAGGAATTGCACGAGAACATTGAGATATCAGCTAAATATCTTGGTCGCATGGCTAAAATGGGCATGACATTAGAGATTGAGCTTGGTGTTACCGGCGGTGAAGAAGATGGTGTTGATAATACAGACGTACACAGCTCGAAGTTGTATACCCAGCCCGAAGACGTTGCTTATTCATATGAAGAACTTTCAAAAGTAAGCCCACGCTTTACCGTTGCTGCAGCTTTTGGTAATGTTCATGGGGTTTACAAACCAGGCAATGTAAAACTTCAGCCAGTGATTTTGCATAATTCACAAGAATTTGTAAAAGAAAAATTTGGAATGATCACAGCGAAACCAATCAATTTTGTTTTTCATGGTGGTTCTGGCTCAACACAGGAAGAGATCAGGGAAGCAATATCTTATGGCGCTATTAAAATGAATATCGATACCGATATGCAATGGGCATTTTGGGAAGGTATTAAGGATTATTATCAATCTAAAGAAGGTTATTTGCAGAGCCAGATTGGTAACCCCGAAGGCGAAGATTCACCTAATAAAAAATATTACGACCCACGCGTCTGGTTACGCAAAGGCGAAGAGAATTTTGTTAAAAGGCTAAAAGCTGCATTTGCAGATTTGAATTGCATTGACGTTAATAGCAAGCTATAATAAGCTGAAAGCTTAAAGCAGAAAGACTAAAGCAAAGAGCGTTTTTAATTGAAACTTCTTGTTTTGGCTTTCTGCTTTCGCCTTTCAGCTTTCACCTCACGAAAATATGCCTTCAAAAATACAAGTACGTAAAGTAACTGATCCCGTTGATCTCGAAAAGGTATTTGCCATACGCCGGGAGGTTTTTGTTGTTGAACAAAACTGTCCGCCTGAGTTGGAATGGGAATTTGAAGACGAATCCAATCATTTTTTAGCAACTGTTGATGGTGAACCAGCCGGGGCGTCGCGCTGGAGAAAAACTGATAAAGGATACAAGCTGGAACGCTTTGCTGTACTGGAAAAATTCAGGGGAATGGGAGTGGGGCAGGAGTTAGTTAAAGCTGTTTTAAGTGATCTTCCGAAAGACGCCGCGTACGTTTACATGCACGCCCAAATACAGGCGGTATCCTTATACGAAAAGTTTAATTTCGAAAAAACCGGACCTGAATTTGAAGAAGCAGGAATAAGGCATTTTAAGATGATTAGGAAATGATTTCGGATATCGGATTTCGAAATTGCGATTTCGGATTTTAAATTTCTGTCATTTCGAACGATAGTGAGAAATCTTATATAATATAAATTAACTGCTGAGCATGCCGGATAAGTTTTCTCCTCATTCCTCGTCGAAATGACAATAGTTTAGTTTCAACCAAATATCCTGACCGAATAATCCATCGCCTCCTGTAATTTATCGTAATTAAGCTCAAGACGCTCGTTTTGAGATTTTAGGTAGCCAATAAGGTTTTCAGTGGCGATATTGCCTGTAAGCTCGTCTTTGGCCATCGGGCAGCCGCCGTAGCCCTTTAATGCGGTATCAAACCAGCGGCACCCGCCATTATAAGCGGCTTCAATCTTTTCTTTCCAGGTATCGGGCGTGGAATGGAGGTGCATTCCGAATTGCAGGCTTGTGTGTTCTTTTAAAGCGTTCATGATTTGAGTTATCAGCGCGGGTGTGGCTATCCCAATAGTATCGGCAATATAAATATCACTAATGCCTAAAGCTACTAACCGATCAGCCCACTTGATTAAAATTTCAATACTCCAAACATCCCCATAAGGATTACCAAAACCCATTGACAGATAGATCCTCAGTTTTTTTTCTGTCTTATCACAAAGGCTGTAAATATTTTCAACAGTATTTAGGGCTTTATTAATATCTGAATTCGCATTACGTTGCTGAAACGTTTCGGATATTGAAAATGGAAACCCCAAATAAGAAATTTCCGGATGACTTGCAGCTTCTTCTGCACCGCGGTAATTGGCTACGATGGCTAATAACTTCGACTTCGAGTTGCTTAAATCAAGTTTTTGCAAAACCTGTGCGGTATCCTGCATTTGAGGAATGGCCTTTGCTGATACAAAACTTCCGAAGTCAATCGTGTCAAAACCTACCTGTAGCAACAAATTAATATAAGCAGCTTTTAAATCCGTCGGTATAAATTGATGAAGCCCCTGCATGGCGTCGCGGGGACACTCAGTTAGTTTTATTTGTTGAGGCGCTGACATCAAAAACTAAAATTTCGATTTATACATTGCTGACTTTTGCTCTATACCTACATACAGTTCTCTTGTGAGCGAAGTAAGGTATCTTTCATAGGATGCGATCAGTTTATTTGCATCTTTTGCAACTCGCCTCGATTCTGTATTGGTTGCTTTTAAATAAACGTCGTTAAGGGTTTCCCTTTTATTGCCGGTTTCGGTTGGAAGAAAAAATATTACATTATTAACGGTATAACGATAGCGCCCGGCTTTAAGATCGAGCGCTATTGCAAACTGGACAGAATAGGGTTCTACAGCTTCATTGTCGTCATCGACATAAACGCGACTCACATTTAAATCCTGCATGGTAGAAAATATAAGTTTTCCTTCTTCCTGGTACCCATAAGTTTGCTGGATGTTTTTTGATGCCATAAATTGAAGCACTCGTACGTAAATTACCGGTTCACTGATATTAGTATCTAATTTAACCACCTTTTGGTA
Organism: Mucilaginibacter sp.; assembly: GCA_036495385.1. Taxonomy (GTDB): domain Bacteria; phylum Bacteroidota; class Bacteroidia; order Sphingobacteriales; family Sphingobacteriaceae; genus Mucilaginibacter. Next base: position 3,362 of record DASXMZ010000076.1, read on the forward strand.
ATAAGCGTTACTGCCGTCGATCTGCAATTTTACAGTGTCACTTTCGTGGTTTATTTTGGAGGTATCTTCGAAATTAAAAAATGTATAGCTCCCTGCATATCTCGCAAAGGATATGGACGTAAGTAAGGTTGCCAGCACAAAGATTTTCATCGCTATAAAATTATTCAACTAATATAATACGTTGCTGCCGTTTTAGTCGTCACTTTTCGACAAATGTGCTTCTTCGGCCACAGGTTCTTTAACAAAGCGCCTTACAATAAGCCTTGCCCCGCCATTATAGGTAAGGTAGCTTAATGTCCAGTTAATAAAAACTACAACCTTATTGCGGAAACCCAATAAAGAAACAAGATGCACAAACATCCATATCAGCCAGGCAAAAAATCCTTTAAACTTTAGTTTCCCCAGATCTGCAACGGCTTTATTACGTCCTATAGTTGCTAAAGTTCCCCTATCAAAATATTTGAACGGCTCTGTAGGTTCTCCGTTGATAAGCTGCATGATGGTTTTGGCAACATAGCTGCCCTGTTGTATGGCAACCTGGGCAACTCCAGGGTGGCCTTTTGGTGTATCCTCGGTAATCATGGCTGCAACGTCCCCGATCGCGAAAATATTGGAATTCCCTTCAATCCGGCAAATGCTGTCTGTTTTAATCCTGTTACCTCTTACAATAATTTCCTTCGATATGCCTTCAGGCACTACGCCCATTACACCGGCCGACCATATCACATTTTTGGTGCGAATGGATTTGCCGCCTTCAAATTTTATATCGTTGCCGTCGTAACTTTCTACTTTCTCGCTAGTAAGCACTTTAACTCCCAGGCCTTTCAAAAATTCTTTGGCCCCCGTTGATGCTTGCTCTGACATAGCCCCCAATATTTTTGGCATAAAATCAACCAGGTAGACCTGCATGTGCTCTTTTTCTAGTTCAGGATAATCCTGCGGTAGGATATGATTACGCAACTCAGCAAGGGCTCCGGCAAGTTCAACACCTGTAGGCCCGGCACCAACCAGCACAAAGTTGAGATAAGGCTCTCTTTCCTCCTTTGTTTTTAATAACACAGCTTCCTCTATGTTTTGCAGGATCAGTGATCGTAAATTAAGCGCTTCGGGAATAGACTTCATCGGCATTGCACAGTGTTCAACATCCTTATTGCCGAAGAAGTTGGTAGTTGAGCCTGTTGCTATTACCAGGTAATCGTAAGTAAATTTACCTATGATTGTGTCGATGGTGTTTTTTTCGGGATTTACTTTTGTAATTTCGGTATTGCGAAAACGAAAATTTTTCTGTCCAGCAAAATTCTTTCTTAACGAGAATGCAATAGAATCAGCTTCAAGGCTGCCCGTGGCTACCTGGTAAAGCAAAGGTTGAAAAGTATGATAATTATGCTTGTCAATCATTAAAACTTCCACAGGCTTATTTTTAAGGTGCCGGGCAACTTGCAAACCACCGAAGCCGCCACCTGCAATTATCACTTTTGGAAATTTCGATCTATCTGCTCCTTTTTTTTCATCCATGGTAATGTTATTTTTTATAATATCAACCAACTACTTTTATATGCTATCCTCAAAGTTATAAACAAAAAAGGCCCCAAATGTTCTTTGGAGCCTTTTTACTAATTTGTGATTTTTTATCGCAAATCTTTCTTTCCAAAGTCGACAATTACCGGAGTTGCAATGCAAATAGACGAGTATGTTCCGAAACATACACCTATTAACAATGCAAATGAGAACCCGCGGATAACGTCGCCACCGAAAATAAACAATACCAGCAAGATCAATAACACAGTTAGAGCTGTAATAATGGTACGGCTTAAAGTATTGTTGATGGCATTGTTAATTACAGTTTTGGGATCATCAGTTTTAGAATGATGCAAGTTCAGGAACTCGCGGATACGGTCAAATACCACAACGGTGTCGTTGATGGAATAACCAATTACCGTTAGTATTGCCGCTATAAATGATTGGTCGATATCCAGTGAGAACGGAAGTACGTCCTTAAATAACGAGAAGAATGATAATACCATCAAAGCATCATGCGCAGTTGCAAACATCGCACCCAAACTGAACTGCCATTTACGGAAGCGGATAAGGATGTACGTGGATATAATAATAATAGCAAATATTACCGTTAACAACGCCGATTTTTTAAGTCCGATAGCTATTGTTGGATTAACTTTCTGATAATTTACAATATTGGCTTTTGTGATGTGCGTACGCGGTGTTGCATCAAGCGTCTTAATAAGCGCGTCTTCTACTTTTGCGTCAGCATTATCAGCTGCGTCATTAATCAGGTATTTTGTGGTTACGCTTACATCGGTACCAAAAGTTTTTATTTCGCTGCCGTCTCCAAGCGGAGTTTTGCCAATTATATTTCGTACGTCTTCAGTGGTAACATTTTTATCATTGAACCTGATGATATAGGTACGCCCACCCACGAAATCAACTCCATAATTAAAACCTTGCGTTGCCATTGATATTGCACCAGCAACAATAAATGCAATTGAGAAAATATAAAATTTAAAACGGTTTTTTACAAAGCCATAGTTTGCATTTTTAAAAGTATGTGAACTCCATGGATTGGAAAATTTGATATCCCATCCTTTTTCCATCATGTATTCAAAAATAAGTCTTGAAATTAACAATGAACAGAACAATGAAGTAACGATACCAATCATTAACGTGATTGCAAAACCCTGGATAGTTCCTGTACCGAATACGAATAAGATCAATCCTGTTAAAAAGGTACTTATGTTTGAATCGAGAATGGATGATAACGCATGTTTAAAACCGTCGTTAACTGATATTCTGATTGATTTACCCAACGCCAGTTCTTCACGTACACGTTCATAAATTAGTACGTTCGCATCAACCGATATACCTAAGGTGAGCACTATGCCTGCAACTCCTGGCATCGTTAATACGGCGCCAAGGCTAGTCAAAACGCCCATCAGGAAGAATATGTTAATAATCACTGCCACAACAGCAACGGTACCCGCGCGGTTGTAATAGGCTATCATAAATACCAACACCACTAATAAACCTACAAGGCATGATATTAAACCAGCATGTATAGCTTCCTGACCTAAAGACGGACCTACCACAGCTTCAGCCACGATGTGTGCTGGTGCCGGTAAACGGCCTGCTTTTAACACGTTGGCTAAATCCGTTGCTTCTTCTGTAGTGAAATTTCCTGAAATTGAAGAAACACCGCCAGAAATCGTATTTTCTACAACAGGGGCAGAGTAAACATTATCATCTAAGACTATCGCGATAGATTGTTTGTTGTTTGGATCTGCCGAAGCTGCTGCGGTTACAGAGCTCCATTTTTCTGCACCAGCCGAATTCATCACCATGATAACTTCAGGACTGCCTTTTTGATCAACATCGTTATGTGCATCGTTGATCACATCGCCTTGAAGTACAGGGCCGTTTTCGGCTCCGACAAGTTTTATAGCATAAAGTTCAAATATTTTGGTTTTATCCTGTGGTTTTACCGACCAAAGGAATTTCATACTCTGCGGAATAACAGCCTTTACATCAGGGCTGCGCAGGTACTGATTAACTTTCGCTGTGTCCTTTATTTCTGCATGACCTACAATAGGCCCCCTGGCCAATTCGCCCTGGCCATTTTGGCCCTGGTACATCATCGGCTTTAAAACGTTGAAAAACGGATACTCATCAGCAAACTGCGATTTGGCGCCAAGCTTTGATGTATCTTTTTGATTGCTGTTTTGCACCTTGTTTAATAAAGCTAAAGCCCCTGCAGCTGCTGCAGAATCTTTAGGTGCAGGTTTGGCAGCATTAGCAATGGTTTTTGAAGTATCTTTTTTAGCTGCCTTAATTTTTGCGGCTATTAAACCATTGATATTTGACAATAACTGATAAACCTGGCCATTATCATACGTTTGATAAAATTCCAGCTTAGCTGTACCCGATAAAAGTTTGCGTACACGGTCAGGCTCTTTTACCCCTGGTAACTCAATTAAAATACGGTCGGTGCCCTTTTGAAGTTGGATATTAGCATTTGCAACCCCAAACTGGTCGACACGCGTATTTAAAATGGTGTAGGATTGCTTTACAGCAACATCTGCCTGATCTTTAAGATAAGCTTCAACTTCGCTGTTGGAGGCGTTGAACTTTAAATGATCCTGGTTATCCCTGGTCGAAAAGATCGCTGCTAACTTTCCATTTGGATTTAACTTTTGGTACTCGTTAACAAATAACGTAATATAATCCGATTGGCTTGTAACAGCATCGGCAGTAGCTGCCGTCAATGCCTGGTTAAATACCACATCCGGGTTATTATTTGATAATTTTCTAACCAACTCGTTAAGAGAGATCTGCATAGTTACGCTCATACCTCCTTCAAGGTCCAAACCAAGTGCAAGCTCCCGCTGCTTAACGTATTGATAATCGTGTTTTAATAGCGGATATACCGGTTGTGTTGAAATAGAATCCAGATAAGCTTTTACTTTCGCAGTATCGCCTTTAGCATAAACCCGGGCATCATTTTCAACCTTATGAGCTACCCAGGTAAACGAAAGCTGGTATAAGCATACAATCGCCAGCACTATTGCGAAAAATTTAACAACCCCTTTACCTTGCATTGTGAATAATAAATATGTAATTAATTAGTTTATAAGCTATTTTTAAATAAGACGGCAAATCTAATAAAATTTCCCAAGCATGAAATTTTATATTAAAAGAAATTAGTGAGTGGAGAATGATGAGTTGTGAATGGTTGATGGCGTTAACGACCAAAACGCTCTAAGGTAATAAACGAATAAGGCAGTCGATTCTTATCATCGGGTTCATGATCTTCGTGAGAGACTTCTTTCCATTCATTTTTATTAAGTTCAGGGAAAAAGCTGTCGCCGTCAAATTGTTTATGTACTATGGTTAGATAGATGCGATTGGTTAAATGAATGGATTGTTTGTAAATTTCTGCACCGCCAACAATAAATACTTCATTTTCACTGGCGCATAAAGCTAACGCAGCCTCTATTGAATTCACTACTTCGCAGCCTTCAATAGCTATAGATTGCCGGGTAATTATAATATTCCTGCGTCTTGGAAGCGGTTTACCCACAGATTCATAAGTTTTACGTCCCATAATAATGGTATGACCGGTTGTTATATCCTTAAAATGTTTAAGGTCGTTCGGCAAATGCCAAAGAAGCTTGTTGTCTTTGCCGATAACATGGTTTTCGGAAATTGCTACGACTATGGTTACGATCATTGGAATATTGTTATAAAAGTATATCGCTGGCGTCATTGCGAGGTACGAAGCAATCACCGATTTGAAGGGCGGCTGTACAGGGTTTACACCATTCTATTCGCCCTGTAAGTTGGGGATTGCTTCGTACCTCGCAATGACACGCGGTTGTTTGTGGGTTAGCGGTCAATTTACATCATTGATGGTGCAACGCCAAAAGTTTTTTTAAATGAATATGAAAAGTGCGAAAGGTTTTCGAAACCTACGTCGAGATATACCGCTGATGGTTTAATTCCCTTTTCCTTTATCAGGTAGTAAGCTTCCGATAGCCGTTTTTGCTGCAGCCATTGGCCGGGCGACGTTTTAAATACCTTCTCAAAATCCCTTTTAAAACTTGCCAGGCTCCGGCCGGTCAGCTTCGCGAATTGTGAAGTGGCTACATTGAACATATAATTCTGGTTCATATAAGCTTCAAGGTCGATTTTATAAGGTTCGGTAAAATCGAAAAGAAAATTATAAAAATCACTGCCGCGTCTCAATACCAGTTCCACAGCTTCTTTTGTTTTTATATCTGCCAGTGCGTTTGGAGCCGATGAACTGAAATTGAAATAAGGCAT
>DASXMZ010000077.1:0-7498 GCA_036495385.1 Mucilaginibacter sp.
TTTAGCGTCATGGTTGATAAAAACATCGTCGATGTTTATAGAACAAATATTGGAATGTTTAAAAGAAGATATAAAAGGACATTCAAATTATGCAAATAATATTCGGAGACCAAAAGATAATAAAAACTTTGTGTTTATGTATTTAGATCCCGAAACTAATGTGGGTCATCCGGTTTCAGAAACCTTTTGGAAACAGTTTAAAGATACAAAGCCATCTTTCTGATTGTTACAAAAAACCATTGTCATTACCGATAAGTATAGCAGTCAGGATAAAAACTGTGGTGGCAGGTTTTGGGCAATCCTCTACTCTATCCCTTTTAATTTAACTCTTCTGCACCAACAAAACTAACTGCCCCCTATGATTACTCAAATGGTTTGTTCTTGAAAGCAATACATTGAGCCTGTTTCTATGAGGTTCTTTTATAAAATCTTCTTCCGAAACATTTGCGTGACGGGTAAACCATTCATTGGCTGATAGGCTTGCAAAATGGCTGTGCAGTTTTTCATTTACTTCCTTCCATTGCGTTTTTAGTTGTGATATGGCGGGAAGGCCGGCAACAGCTTTATCAGGTGCTTCGACAAATATCGCTCGCAATTCGGGGAAATTAGCATCTTCGAGACGAAGCAACGGCAGCATCATGTCGTGTACCGCAGTCAAATGCCCAAGAAGGTAAATGCCCCGATTTCTCGCTGGTGCAATTTCCTGCATCAATTGTTCGTCAGATAATTTGTTTAGTGTGTTGTTGGTTGCATTAATTTCGCCCTTCCAGCTGTCGAGCGCCATTTTTATAAATAGTTCCGGGTTCATAAATTGTTATTGGAGTTAAGTTTTAAAGGTACAATGTGTGCGATTTCTTTATTGAAAGCAACCAAAAGTATTATTTTAATGCTGGAGGTTTATCTGTAGAAAGTAAAGAATTGGGCAGTTCGGCTTCTTTTGGCGTGGAAAAACCAGGAGTCAATTTTTCACTTGTCCCACTAATGTCATTATTGCATATATTGTCACCATTGAGGGTTTTCCTGTTTCTATAAAAATTTCAACCTTTTGTTGATTATCAAGTTCAAGTCCGCCGCCTGTAAAAGCAGTCTTACCGTATCTTTTGAAGTCATTCCGGTGCAGGTCACTATATTGTCGGCTTTTGCAATTTTTGTAATTCCATCAACGCAACTTATAATTTGTCTTGTCGTTACCAATGTCCAATTTGTTTTGTCGATAATTGTTTGTGAGATTGGCAGTTCATTTTCAGAGGTATCCGATAGTTTAAAATTGTTAATATAAATTTCGGAGAAAGTTTCTGTCTGGAAGAACTTCGTCAATGAAAAATCAATTGGTCTGATTGTTTTTCGCTTAATTGAAGCTATACAAATATTTCTTATGGACGTGTCGGTTTTCATTTCTTACGTTGATCATTCAAATATGGAAAGTTAATTCAATTTGGTAATTTTCGGTTGGTCGAGATTTATAATCCCCCAAACCAAAAGCAAATGGATGTTCAATCCGAAAAAAAATTAGTTAAAGCCGGACTAACCACGAGTCAATAGTTTCATTTATGTTCCCAATAAGCCATTCGGGAATACCAGTATTTAAGAGTTCTCCTGCTTCACCTACCAAAACTGAGATTGCAAAATACTGTTACCCGAAGTTCAGTTTTATCGTTCAGAAGTCTTGAAAACAAAAACAAGTAATTCTTTTTTTTCGTAAAAGAACCAGATATGAAATTTAGTGGGATAAAAAAATTTGCATCATTTAAAAAAGATGACGTTGAATTTTACTTGATTTGCTGCTGATGAAAAAATTCGCCTATCTGCTTACTATTATAGTAATGCTTTCGTCTGACTCGTCTTTTGGCTCTGTAAAAATCCCGGTTGCAAAAAAAGGTGTTATTGATTTCAGGAGTGATTCATTTTCTGATAATTTAAATTTGGACGGAGAATGGCTTTTTTACCGGAAGCAATTGCTGAATCCGCAAGAAGTGCTCCGGCAACCCGGCGAATTTATCCATTTCCCCGAATTGTGGAGCAAGCAACATTTACCGTCCTTTGGTTATGCAACTTACAGCCTCACTATTTTGTTGCCGAAACATCATGCGCCTTTAGAGGTAAGTATTGCCAACGCTTATTGCGCCTACAGGCTGTTTGCCAATGATAATGAAGTGGCAAGTAACGGGCAGGTAAGTACCTCGCCCGCTGGATTTGTACCGCATTGGATATACAAGGCCTTTGATGTGCCGGAAAGGACAGATACATTACGGCTCGTTTTGCAGGTGGCTAATTTTGCACACAGCAAAGGTGGTGTTAAACAATCTCTTATGATCGGTCAGAAAGAAAATATTGAACTTGACCGGGAGAGGGGTACCGCCATTGATTTGTTGTTAGCGGGCTGCCTGTTGATGGGAGGTTTGTTTTTCCTTGGCTTGTACCTCCTGGGTAAACGTGATAAAGCGATCCTGTTATTTTCCCTTTTTGCTATGGTATACAGCTATCGCATGATCGGGTGTGATAACTATGTTCTGCATACACTGCTGCCTCACCTTAGCTGGTACCTTACGGTAAGAATGGAGTACTTTAGCTTCTTCGCAAGTATGGGGCTTTTTGGCCTCTACACAAAGTCCATTTATCCGGAGGAAGGATCGACTTTTATTATCAATACAATTAGCGGGATATCATTCCTGTTTTCTATTGTGGCGCTTTGCTCAGACCCCCTATTTTTTACCCGGCTGGTGGACCCATTCCTTATCCTGATGGTTTTTTTCCTGGTTTATATCCCCTATATATATCTTCAAGCCTATAGAAAAAAACGGGCCGGCTCAGTTTATACCTTGGCAAGTACGCTCGCATTAATGTCGGTCTTTGCTATTACATTGTTTCAATACTGGCGCATTATCCCCCAATTTCAGTTTGTTACATTCTTAGGGTATATTAGTTTCTTCTTTTTACAGTCGCTGGTATTATCACACCGGGTTTCTTTTGCTTTAAAACAAGCTAATGAACAAGCTCAGCAGGGCCTGGTGACAAAAGGGGAATTTTTAAGCACCATGAGTCATGAGATCCGGACGCCGCTTAACTCAGTGATTGGTATAAGCCACTTGTTACTGAAAAATGATCCCAGGGAAGATCAGAAGGAACAGTTGGATGTTATGATCTTTTCCGCCAATAACCTGCTGAACATTGTTAACGACGTACTGGACTACAGCAAGATTGAAGCAGGTAAGGTGACCTTTGAGCGTATCGAGATGGACATTGCCGCTTTGGCAAAGAACTTGATCAACGGGATGCAGGCCATCGCCGATGACAAGGGTATTGATTTAAGATTGAGTGTAGAGGAAAATTTGAAAAATAGGGTATTAGGCGATCCTACGCGCACAACACAGGTTATCACGAACCTGGTGCATAATGCGATAAAATTTACCATCAAAGGTGAGGTACTATTTGATATCAGTGTAAAAGAGCAGGATGATGAGAAAGTAACACTTCAAATTAAGGTAATTGACACAGGGATTGGTATATCCAAAGAAAAACAAGCCGCAATTTTTGAACGTTTTACGCAAGCCGATTCTTCTACTTCACGCGGATTTGGGGGAACAGGGCTCGGCCTTTCAATTTCCAAAAAAATATTAGAACTGCAAGGCTCTTCACTGCAACTTACAAGTACAGAAGATAAGGGCTCTACATTTTATTTTGTCCAATCCTTCGAAAAAGGTAGTACGATCAGCAATATGAAAAAGCCAGACATTAGCCCTAATAAAGATGAAAAAGCTTTTAGCGGTTTTAACATTTTGCTGGTGGATGATAACTCATTGAATTTGATGGTGGCGCAATCTTTTTTAAAACGCTGGGGTGCAGGTGTAGATATAGCACATAATGGAGAAGAGGCGATTAAATTGCTTGACGTGAGCAAGCACGATCTGGTGCTGATGGATTTGCACATGCCGGTGATGGATGGTTACGAGGCGTCACGGAGGATAAGGGAACAGAGATTAAAAATACCGATAATAGCGCTCACAGCCACACTGCCTTCAGAGATAAAAGAGCAATTATCGAAAACCGGGTTCGATGACATAATAGTTAAGCCTTTTTTGCCCGACGAATTATACAGCAAAGTATTCGCACACATTTTCAAAAAACAAGAAGTTTTAACTGATTTTAATTAATGTCGCTATCATCTCTTTTTTAAGAACTTTAATCTGAGCTGTTTTTCTTATAATGGCCATTAATATGTGATGCAGGCACGTAAACAGGAGTCAAAATAACGGAGCGTTGGGACAACTCTGGCGGGAATTAAGGTTGACTCATGCTATCAAGCATCCGATTAACAGCAATGAGGATATTCAAATAATTTGAAATGCTTGATTATCAAATTTTTGCATATGTTCATAAATACTCATGATGAACATGAACACCTTCTTTAATCGCCAGGCCGGAATTTTCTATTCAACCTCTTCGCCGATGCTTTCTAAGTATTTTGATGGAATAGTATTATACTCTGATTTAAAAGTTTTTACAAAATATTTTTGGCTCTTAAACCCTACTTTGTGGCATATCTGCGATATGGTTAAATGACCGGTCTCCAGCAGCTGGGCTGCCCGCTTCAACCGCATGGATCGTACCAGTTCGTTGGGGGTTTTGCCGGTCATTGACAATATCTTTTTGTAGAGTGTATAACGGCTTACAAATACTTCGCTGCTTAATTCTTCGACCGAAAAGTTTGGATTTGAGATATTGTTATCTATCAACACCAAAACTTTTTTAATGAACAGTTCGTCAGGAGAATCTACACGCATTTCAGTAGGACTGGCTTCTACCTGTTTCTGGTAGGTTTTACGCATATGTTCCTGCTGGCTTAATATGTTCCTGATCTTCGACTGTAGTATCTCGAAATTAAACGGTTTGGTCAAATAATCAGACGCGCCTGTTTCCAGCCCTTTCAGTTGCTGATCTTCGCCAACCAGGGCGGTTAACAATATTACCGGGATGTGCGACGTACGGCTATCATTTTTTATTTTTAAACATAAATCAATGCCATTCATTTCGGGCATGCTGATATCGCTCACAATTAAATTCGGGTGCTGGGCGAGCGCTTTTTGCCATCCTTTTTTGCCATTTTCGGCCTCAATAACATTGAAAAAAGTCTTTAAATTATCCTTAATATAAAACCTGAAGTCGTCATTATCTTCAACAAGCAATATCGTTGGCTTTTTTAAATCGCGGCATTCCTTATGAAAGCCATTTTTTTGGAGGGCGGTGTCAAGAAAAAACTGCGGAGAATGATCTAAAAGCAGAGGTGCATCCGCAACAATACTTCTGCTCAATTCTTTTACTGGCAGCAAAACTGTAAAACAACTTCCTTCGTTATATTCGCTTTCAACAAAAATTTCCCCATGATGAAGTTTCACAAATTCTTTTGTTATCGACAAGCCGATGCCACTACCCTGGTTAAGCATTGATCCGGGGATGTCATTCTGAAAGAATGGTTCAAATATTTTGTCCCGCTTGTCTTCGGCAATACCGATGCCTGTGTCAATTACTCTAATCTCCAATCGCTTGTAGTCATCAACATTCTTATCGAGCAGGTTAATCAATAAACTAACCTGGCCACCCTCCGGTGTAAATTTATAAGCGTTAGACAACAGGTTAAATAGTATTCTTTCTATTTTATCGTGATCAAAGCTGGTATAAAACTCTTCTATTTCGGTATCGAAAATAAAACTGATATTTTTTTGATCGGCTATATCGGTAAACGCGTACGAGAGTTCTTTAATAAAACCGATAATCTCGCCGTTCTTTTCATGCAGCTTTAGTTCCTGGTATTCCATTTTCCTAAAATCGAGCAGTTGGTTAACCAGGTTCAGCAGGCGTTTGGCGTTTCTGTTTACCAGCAAAAGCTGGCGTTGTATTTCGGGTTCGGCAGTTTGTTTGAGGATTTTATCAACCGGCGCCATTATCAATGATAACGGCGTTCTGAACTCATGACTAACGTTGGTGAAAAACTTAATTTTCATTAAGTCGAGCTCATGCATGCGGTGTGCTTCTTCGCGTTCCTTTTCAACAGAAAACTGCAAACGCAGTTTTTCAATACCCCGCCGGCGCAGGTAAAGTAAGGCGCCGATTATCAGCAAGGCGTATAAAATATAGGCCCATATCGTTTTCCAAACTGGGGGTAATACACTGATTTTAAGTGTAATTTCTTTATTATTCCAGCGATCGTTATTAGTTGCACGTACTTTAAAGGTGTAATCCCCTGGGTCAAGGTTGGTGTAGGTGGCTTTCCTGATTTTGTTATCGGCGTTTATCCACCCTTTGTCAAAACCCTCCATCGTATACTGGTATTTTACCTTATCAGGATTGAAGTAGTTAAGCGCAGCAAACTCAATTGAAAACACGTTGGCGTTATACTTAAGACTTACCGAGTGGAGTTCACTTATTGATTTTGGCAGTATTATTCTCCCGTTTATCTTACCCCCTACGTCAAGGCTTTGATTAAATACCTGGAAATCAGTGAAAATGAGGTTCGGTATATTTTTGTTGCTATGAAGATTTGAGGGTCTAAAAATATTAAATCCATTACCCCCGCCGAATAACAGCTCGCCATCACGGGTTCTGAGGGAAGAATTTTCAGTAAACTCGCGGCCCTGCAGCCCTTCTGTTTCGTTATAATTTACAAAATGGAACTTAAGGTTTTTTTGTGTACGATCAACAATTATATCTGACAATCCGTTGGGTGTACTTACCCAGATATTATTTTTATCATACTCCTGTATGTCAATCACGGTATTATCAGGCAGGCCGTCCTGCTTCGCTATATTCGAAAATTTTCCGGTTTCCTCGTTAAATATACTTAGTCCTTCGTGGGTGCTTATCCAAATCAAGCCCTCGCTGTCCTGCATAATATTATTTGTATTATTATTTATAATGCTGTTTGGATCTTTATCGTCGTGGATATGGTGAATAAACTTTCCGGTCTTTTTTTCTAAAACATCAACGCCATATGCAGTAACCACCCATAGATCTCCTTTTTTATCTACTAAAAACTTGCTTATATAATTGGAGTGTATCGAATTGTCATCCGGGGTTTTTACGTAGTGCGAGAACGTCTGCGTTTTTCTGTCAAGAACATTAAAGCCCACCGAAAGCGTCCCAACCAATAAATGGTGATCGGCATCTTCGGTTATTGCGCATATCCTGTCTTCAGATATACTGCCCGGCACAGCATCATTGTGCTTATAATGCTTAAATACTTTACCGTCAAAACAATCCAGGCCTCCAAAATAAGTGCCTATCCATAACTTTTGGTCATGGTCTAAATACATACAAACTATTACATTATTTGTAAGGCTGTTTATATTGTTAGGATCATGGAAATAGGTTTTAAAAGTCCCTTTTTCACGGTCGAAGTATATTAACCCGCCGCCATTCGTGGCAATCCAGATATTTCCTGTCCGGTCTTCTACAAAATTGTTTATATCGCTAAAGCTTAAACTTCGCGGGTCGGAAACCGGAT
>DASXMZ010000078.1:0-6669 GCA_036495385.1 Mucilaginibacter sp.
CGGCATCGTACTGGTATGCGTAATCTGTTTATTTAAGTATTTGACTTACAGGCCTAATTGGCGTCAAATTTCGCACTCCCTGCTGATTATGGCCACGCTGGTTAATTTAAACAATGTTTTTATTACCATGCAAAGTGTTGATATTGTAACTGTCCAGGTTATACTATTAACCATTCTGTTTAGCTATTATATGCTTGGCCAAAGGTGGGGGTTATTTTACTCGCTGGTAAATCTTATTCCGGTATTGTTTTTTTTATTCCTGGAGTATTTTGGTGATTATTTTATCTCGCTTAAGCCGGAGCAGGTTGATCAAACCACCATTATTATTAGTGTATTTGCGAACTTTATTATTATTATTTATATCCACAGCTATTTTTATGGTGCGTTTCTAAACAGCATCAAGCAGCTTAAAAAAACGGGTGACGAGCAGCATGACTTGAACACCAAATTGGAAATGGCCATTGAAAAAGCCGAAAAATCATCCCAGGTAAAAACAGAATTTCTATCAATTATGTCGCACGAAATTCGGACACCTCTTAATGCAGTTATAGGTATGTGCAATCTAATGATAATGGCTAATCCAAGGCCTGATCAAAAAGAAAACCTGAATGTATTAAAGTTTTCGGCAAATAATCTTTTGGCTATCGTAAATGATGTTCTCGATTTTAACAAAATTGAAGCTGGTAAGGTGGTATTCGAGCACAATAAGTTAAACCTTGCCGAACTGATGCACAATATCTGCGGCGCGCAAATATTAAAGGCGGAAGAGAAGGGTTTGGTATTTGACTTGGAAATAGACCCGGTATTAAGTGATAAAATTGTGTTTGGTGATGCCACCAGGATTACCCAAATTATTTATAACCTGGTGAGTAACGCTATAAAATTTACGAAACGCGGCAATATATGGGTTGATGTTACCTGTTTAGAGGATCGGCATAATACCATTACCATAAATTTTAGAGTTAGAGACACCGGTATAGGCATTGAGAAAAAAGATTTGGAGAGCATTTTTGAACCGTTTACCCAGGAATCCGTTACTTCTACGCGCCAATACGGTGGAACAGGTTTAGGATTAGCTATCGTTAAGCGTTTGCTCGAATTGCAGGGTTTAAACATGAAGGTAATCAGTAAAATTGGTGAGGGCTCGGAGTTTTCATTTAATATGGATTTCCCCGTATCTACTGAGACTATTGAAGAAATTATCCCCATCGGGATTGAGCAAAATGAAGGTTTGAGTAATTTGCGAATGTTGATTGCCGAAGATAACCCTGTCAATGTTCTGCTGATGAAAAAGCTGCTTTCAAAATGGAACATTGTCCCAACCATTGCCGAAAACGGTGAACGCGCAATAGAGAGGCTCCAGTATGGCAACTTTGATATTATTTTAATGGATCTTCAAATGCCTGTATTAAACGGCTTTGATGCTGCAATGGAAATAAGAAAACTACCTGACCCTAAAAAATCCAGTATCCCTATTATCGCACTGACGGCCGCAGCTTTATATGATATTAAGGAAGAAATATTCAAAGCCGGGATGAATGATTATGTAGCAAAACCATTTAAACCTGAATATTTGATGGAAAAGATACAACACCTGGTTGTTATGCCTTAATCATAACTCCCTGTAATCAGGCAATTCTTCAATAAATTGATAGCCTTTGTTTTCAAAGTCGATACGGCAATAGTAATGCTGGAGACCATTGCTAACAGCAAGCAGATTTACTTTATGGGTTAGGTTGTATCGGGCGACCTGTTCAAATGTTTTTTGATCGATAGTTACAGAAGGGGCTTTGCATTCAACCAATAAAATCTTGTTGCCTGCAGAATTATAGACTACAATATCCGATCTTTTGGCCAATCCATTTAGTTTATGCCCGCCTTCCAGCTTAATCAACGATTTCGGGTAATGTTTCTGATTGATCAGATACTGAACAAAATGCTGGCGCACCCATTCTTCGGGTGTAAGTATAATATCCTTTTTCCGTATCATGTCAAATAAAACCAACTGCCCGTTTTGGTCAGTGATCTTAAAAGGATAGGGGGGAAGCTGTAACGGAAGTAGTAAATCCATAATGCGAAAATCCTTATTTTAAGGATAGCATCCTAATTTGGCAACGTCTCAGTTTGAATTTATTTCTCGTTCCTCGTAAGCTTTTAAACTTCCACTATTTTTTAAATCCTCCCCTTTTTTGTCTATTATAAACACGTAATCTACCGAATGTCCAAAATTATTGTGTTCTAAAAAGGATTGAATCGCAGAACCTATTCTCCATACATTGTCTTTTGAGTCGTTTCCTTCTTCTGCAACTATAACTTTTTCTACAGAAGCTCGAATAGCCGCAAGTCTGTCATACTTAAAAGTCGGTAAAATTGCGTCTAAATAATGTCTACACTCATCTGTGATTATATATTTACTCATATCGAAAAATTATGGTTAAATTAAAAAAGCCACTTTCCAGCTGGCTTTAATGTAAAATGTTTTTTTATTATTTAATCCTGAAAATCCTTTAATCCTGAGAATCCTGATTCAGACAAACTACAACTTAAGCTCGCCCCAGCCTTGGCGGTACGTTCTTCTGATGAACTGATTGGCAGGCTCGAAATTGGTTACCCGCATATTTTCGCCATCCCATTTCAGGCTTACGTATCTGCCGCTAAATTTATAGCTCTCCATATTTCCGTATACGGGATCTTTAACATTTATTTTCTCGCGTATATTAAAACTTCGCAGCAGCAGATTTCCAAGCAATACAGTTTCTGTTAGTGGACCTGCATAGCCAACAAAAGGTGAATCTACTTCCGCATTCCCATAACCGGCGATAGCAGCATCTACCCATTGCCACCAATGGCCATCCATGTCGCCCGTTACACGGGGATATTTTTTTGGAATATTAACATCTTTATTCAGAGAAAGCGGCAATAACCTGGGATGGCTGCCGCCCCATCCGCACGATACTTTTCCTTTGGTACCAATAAAAAGCGTACATCCTTCAAAATCATTTTCGCCCGGCCAGTCGCCCAGCGCAATATTCTGATTAACATTAGGGTCAAGTTCCGAAAGCCGCTCCGGCGTAATACCGCCATCCATCCAGTACAAATCAAGACCCTTTCCGCTTTTCTGTTTAAACTTAAATTTAATAGAACTGGATACAGGCCCGCTTTCGGGATAGATGCCTTCTTTAAAAATACCGCTATAAACCGTACTTGCACTTCCTGATATTTCTTCCGGGTATCCTAGTTCAAGCAATTTAAACGGTGGTACCATAATATGGCACCCCATATCGCCCAATGCACCGGTGCCAAATTGCCACCAGCCCCGCCAGTTGAAAGGAACCAGGTTGTCAACATAATTTGTTTGCTGCGCAGTACCCAGCCACAAATCCCATTTCAGTTCTTTTGGTACGGGAGGTTTTGCAGTGGGCCACGATATCCCTTGCGGCCAGACCGGCCTGTCAGTCCAGCAATAAACCTTTTCAATATCGCCGATAAGCCCGGCTTCAAACCATTCGCGCATGGTACGCATGCCATCACATGACGCGCCCTGATCGCCCATTTGAGTAACTACCTTATATTTTTTTGCTGCTTCGGTGAGTATACGCGCTTCATAAATATCGTGCGTTAATGGTTTTTGCAGGTACAAATGTTTATTTAGTTGCATAGCACTCAAGCCTACCAGGGCATGATTATGATCTGGGATCGCAACAGTTACCGCATCAAAGTTCTTGTGCTCTTTATCAAATAGCTCACGCCAATCATGATAGAAAGGTGCCTTTGGAAACTCTTTACGACGTGCGGCAGCTGGTCTCTCATCAACATCACACAAAAAAGCAATTACAGCATTTTTTTTAGGAGCAATTGCATAATGATGAATATCGTTTTCCGCCTCTCCGCCAGTGCCAACGGCTGCTATGTATAATTTGTCGCTTGGCGCTGTAAATCCTTTTCCACCCAGCACAAACCGCGGAACAATGTAAAATCCGGCAGTCGCCAGAGCCGTTTTTTTTATAAAATCGCCCCGGCTTATGGCTTTCTGATTTGTATTGTCTTTATTTGTTTCCATCGTCTTTTTTATTTCTTCCGGAGCGGTTTAACAGCGACTTCTTTAAAGAAAACAATATCATTATCGCCATGATTTTGCAAGCCGATATAACCTTCATTTGGCCGGATGCCCCGATACGGCTCATAATCAAATTTACGCGCAGGGGCTGGGTCACCTTCCGTATAATCGGTTACTTTTTTGCCGTTTAGATAAACTATAGTGCGGGGGCCGTCGAGCGTTATTTCCATGGTGTTCCACTCGGGGCCAGGCTTTCCGGATTTGGCTAAAGGTTTACTAATCGAATATAAGGTGCCGGTTATATGGTAATCATCTTCTTTAGAAGTTTCAGGGTGGTTATCAATCTGCACCTCATAGCCATAATATACGGGCATCCACGGCTCGCGCGGCTCAATAGGGATTCGGATAAATACGCCGGAGTTGCTGTTAAACTTCTGCATTTTGTAAACCACTCTTATAATGCAGTTGCCGAATTTTTATTTTGTCCAGTATAACAGGCCCATCCCGCCGTGGCTGCCGGTCAGGCCATTTTCAACATACCTGCTGCCCGGCCCAACTTGTTTCCAGCCGGAAAGGTCCTTGCCGTTGAAGAGCTGACGCCAGCCCGTATCAGGAGGGCTATTCTTTTGGCTCCGAACAGAAGATTTGCCGGTATGATGATAAGTTGATGCTGACAAACGGTTAAAACCGACCGAAATAAAGAAAACAGCACTCAGAAATAAGCTTGTCGAAATGACTTTTTTTATCATAAATTTATTATTAATGTAAGTGTGTACCATCGGCGTTAGTTTGAAATTCAACGCCATTATGGTTTATATTGGTGAGTTAAAATTATTAATATTTATCAGGGTTCACAAAGTAAAAATTCAGAAGTCAAAATTATAAAGAATAGCATGCAGCAAATCTGTGTTGCCGGCGAAAGTAGGGGTTATTTGAATTTTTACTCAAATGCAATGCTGTTTTGAATTTTGAATTTTTACTTTTGACATTAATGACGGCGCCGGATATTCTAAAAGATCTTAAAAACAGAAAATACAAACCCATATACCTGCTGCATGGAGAGGAGCCTTATAACATAGACCTGGTAAGTAATTTTGTTGAACATAAACTTTTACCTGATGCAGAGAAGGGCTTCAACCAAACCGTACTTTATGGCAAGGATACCGATGTAATGACTGTACTTAACGCTTCCAAGCGTTATCCCATGATGGCTGATTACCAGGTTGTTTTAGTGAAAGAGGCCCAGGATATGAAATGGGGCAGTGATGATGCTGATAAAAAAGGAAATAACCCACTATTGAGCTATCTTGAAAAGCCGCTTGCAAGCACAATTCTGGTTTTTTGTTATAAGTATGGAAAATTTGATAAACGAAAAAAGACGTACAAAGCCATTGAAAAAAACGGACTTATTTTCGAATCAGCTGCTTTGTATGACAGCAAGGTGCCAGCATGGATTGAAGGTTTTATCAGCGAAAAAGGGTATAAAATAAATCAGCAGGCAACATTGATGCTGGCCGAATACCTTGGCAATGACCTCTCAAAAATTGCCAATGAACTGGAGAAACTGATGCTTAACATCTCTGCCGGACAGGAAATCACGCTTAAGCATATTCACGACAACATTGGCATCAGTAAGGAATATAATGTTTTTGAATTACAAACTGCACTTAGTAAAAAAGACGCCTTTAAAGCTAACCAGATAATAAATTATTTCGAGGCTAATCCAAAAGCTAACCCCATTGTGTTGGTATTGGGTAATTTGAATAACTTTTTCAGTAAAGTGCTTATTTATCATTATGTAAAAGATAAGTCGCCGCAAAATCTTGCAAAGGAGATGGGTGTTAGTCCATATTTTATAAAAGATTATGAACAGGCGGCTCGTAGTTTTAACTATGGCAGAACCATGCAGATTATCAGCTATCTGCGCGAATACGATCTGAAAAGTAAGGGCGTAGAATCAAATGCAGACAACGGAGGTTTAATGAAGGAACTTATATTTAAGATTTTGCATTAAAGGGTTGATTTAGCGATTATTTTCGGGTTTAATTAAAACAACTTTTGTATTTTTGAAGCCTTTTATAAACAGTATTGTAATCTTTAAATAATTAATATACCCCTCATGAACGATCAAATGGAAAACGACCAAATCAACAGCATACTTGATTTAAAGGCATCTCTTTTAAGCAATGCAGCTTCCAATTATGCATACAATAAAATAAACAATATTTTGCTGATGCAGGTATTGGCTAAGGTAGAAAACCGCGATATGGAAGAGATCAGGAATAATGTAGACCGTTACATTGCTGAATTCGCTGATGAATACATCAGGAAGAACCAAAACAGGTAGGAAAAAACAAGGTAACCATTTATGGACAGAGACGCGAGTCATCGCGTCTCTACGCCGTTCCATACACTGCCGAAAAAATAAAGTCCCCATAAAACGTCTTTTCGGCCATGCTTTGATAGCCATGCAACGCAAATTGTTTTTGAATCCCGGGAAGGCGTGATGCTTCGATATCACATATCGCCCTAAAAAACAAAAACATGCTTTTCAGCAGCACTTTTTGCCACCATTGGCCGGTTAACTGAAAATCGCAGTTAAGCCAAAGGCC
>DASXMZ010000079.1:0-1559 GCA_036495385.1 Mucilaginibacter sp.
TTTCAGTAATAAAAATCCGTTGTCGAAGTGTTTATAGCTGTTTACCAGGTAGATAGATTTATTATAGCCGTAGTTATTATTGTATTTATGATGATTGATAATAGGATTGAAGGCTTCTATCGATTCAAAAAAGAAATTGAAATTGTAGCCTTTTGGCACCATCAATTTGGATACATTACGGCATCCAAGGCCGTAGTAATCAAAAATATCATAGCCAAGCGCATAAAGCTGGTCGGCTGTTTCGTCGCCGGTTAACAGTGCCAGGCTGTTGCGGTTTTTGCGGATAATATGCGGCACTTTTCCAAAATAATATTCAAAATAACGCGAACTATTGTTACTGCCGGTAGCAATTACAGCATCGAAATTTTCAAGCCGTTCCACAAAACTAAATTGATCTGCAAAGCCGCTTTCAATGTCAACCAGCATTTGTAAAACATATTTGATCAACCGCGCATCCTGCGACGACGCTTTGATCAGGGCATGGTTTCCGGTGATCAGCACGCACAAAACATCATGGAAACCCACCATCGGTAGGTTGCCTGCCAGTATCAGCCCCACCTTTTTTGAAGGTTCATTTTCAAGGTCGTAATTGGCTAACCAGGCAGTTAAATCGTCCTTGTTTAGCATTTTTCCTATCGCCGTTACGGCTTGTAAAACGCTTTCAGTTGTAAACCATGCGTTATATTGGCGTTCATCGTTAATAACGGCCAATAATGGTTCATTTGGCTGTGCTAATTGTGCTCCAAGCTCAGAAAATAGGTTTATTAGCTGTGTTCTGTTAAATTTTGACATATATATGGTAAGGATTTGAACCCTTAAAGTCTTTTTTTGTTATCTTTGTGTGCTTTGTAATTCAGGGCAAAGGTAATTGAGAATATAAGATATTAACTAATATGGCGATTAAAATCACCGATGAATGCATAAACTGCGGAGCTTGCGAACCTGAGTGCCCTAATAATGCGATTTATGATGCCGGCGCCGGATGGCGTTTTTCGGACGGTACAGGACTGAAAGGACTTATTGATTTTGGCGATGGTAATACATTAAATGCCGAGGAAACTCAGGCTGCCTTATCCGATGATATTTATTATATTGTGCCCGATAAGTGTACCGAATGTGTTGGTTTTCACGACGAGCCGCAATGTGCGGCCGTTTGCCCGGTAGATTGTTGTGTGGATGACGAAGATATACGCGAAACCAAAGAAGAGCTGCTTTCTAAAAAGGAATGGCTGCATTTGAATGAATAAAATATTTGGCGACAGATAAAGCGGGGAAGGTATTATTATACCTTCCCTTTTTTGTATATTGAAACTTTAAAAATCCAAATTCGTAGACAGCCCCACTTATATGGAATACGGTATTTGTAACCTAGCTATTATTCCCCTGCGTGCTGAAGCCAACCACAGAAGCGAACAAGTATCGCAAGTGCTGTTTGGTGAAACGTTTGAAATTACGGACTGGAAAGACGATTGGGTGAAAATTATTACCACTGCCGATGATTACCCCGGCTGGATCGGGCGCCTGCAATTTATTATGCTTGGCCATTTAGCCTATAAAAG
>DASXMZ010000080.1:0-3999 GCA_036495385.1 Mucilaginibacter sp.
CACGTAGTTACCTTATTGGCGGTGATACTAAGTATCGCTCAAATTGTTTTTGGCACTGAGGTGCGTGAAAAAATTGACGCAGTTGCCAGTCGTTTGCAGGGTGGTTATCGCGACGACTGGATTAGCAATGCAGGCGCTATATTTTATCAGCACCGGGACATCGCGTTGATAGTGCTTTTAATAAACGTTTTATTATATGCTTTAATCCGTGGCAATTTTAGCAAACACTCTATTCAACAGCAGATAATGAGTTTTGCATTTCTGATGATTATGCTTCAGATGGTTACGGGGATATTACTGTCCTATTGGTCATTGCCTCCGGCGGCACAAGCAGCGCATATTGTATTGGCGAGCCTTGTATTCGGAGCGCAGTTTTACCTGATGTTGAATTTATACCGGTCAGTTAATCTACAGGAGGCTAAGAAATGAAGTTGAGTGATTTTTCAAAACTCATAAAACTGCGGCTTACTTTCCTGGTAGTTTTTTCTGCGTCGATATCGTTTTTGATCGGCAGCAAAGTTAACGGGCATATCGTATGGACAAACTGGCTTATACTTATAGTTGGGGGCTTTCTGGTAACCGCAGCCGCAAATTGTTTTAACGAAATAATTGAGAAGGACCTTGACCGTTTAATGAAACGCACCGCCGACCGCCCGATACCGGCTGGCCGCATGGCTACAGGGCAGGCTTTGGTATTGGGCTTGTTTATGGGTATTTGCGGCACTTATCTTTTAGGCAGTCTTAACCTGGTTACCGGCTTGCTTTCTGTTTTTTCGATAATTTTATATGCGTTCGCTTATACACCGTTAAAACGTAAATCGCCAATAGCAGTATTTGTGGGCGCCATACCAGGCGCGCTACCGCCGCTGATCGGTTATGTTGCCGCGCATGAAAAAATTGATGCTATCGCGTTGATCTTATTCGGAATACAGTTTATATGGCAATTTCCGCATTTTTGGGCCATTGCATGGGTTTTGGATGATGATTATAAGCTGGCTGGTTTCAGACTGCTGCCATCTGGAAAACGGGATTTAACAAGCGCAATAATTACTTTTATATTTACCTTAATATTAGTGCCCGTAAGTTTATTGCCAACCATATATGGTTACGGCGGATATTATGTCGGCGCCGTATCGTTAATATTCAGCCTGATATTTTTATATCTTGCTTTCATGCTTCTGCGTAATAAGGAGATAGCATCGGCAAAGAAATTAATGTACGGTTCGTTTATTTACCTACCTGTGGTACAATTGATGTTTTTGTTTGATTTTATAGGAAAGATGAAATGATGATGGCTCAGATGCAACAAGAAGACAGACTTAACCTGGGAGCGAAAAAATTTAATATGTGGATTTTCATATTCACCTCTTTTATGTTTTTCGCGGCTTTAACCAGCGGCTTTATAGTATATAGCGGAGGAAAGGGGCATGGGTTAGATGTGATAATGCCCCGCGCCTTTATGTACAGCACAGCTGTACTTATTATAAGCAGCGTAACACTTTTTATAGCATCAAGGTCGGCTAAGCAGCTGCAATTTGACAAGCAGCGACGCTTTTTATGGCTTACGTTTTTTTTAGGGATAGCTTTTTTTCTGATACAGATATACGCCTGGTATGTACTGACGTATAAAATGGGGGTATATTTTTCGAACACTAATGCTTCAAGGACGTTTATTTATGTTTTCAGCGGTATGCACTTATTGCACGTTGTTGCAGGTTTGCTGCTGCTGCTTAACACTATAATGAGCACCTATAAAAATATTCCACAAGTTAAGAATTTGTATAAAATGGAAATGACTTCTATTTTTTGGCATTTTCTCGATATTATATGGATTTATCTTTATGTTTTTTTACTTTTGAACCAGTATTAACAAAAATAACCAGTACAAATGAGTACAGCAGTAGCACAACCAATTGATGAGGTAAAATCAACGCCGTGGTCGGGAGGCAGATCTCCTTTTAATGCGGAATATGGTAAAATAATGATGTGGTTTTTCCTCCTATCGGATGCCTTCACCTTTTCGTCATTACTGATCTCCTACGGCGCCTTACGTTTTAGCGCACCGGTGTGGCCCGCGCCTTCTTTAGTGTTCCAGTCGTTTCCAGGTCTTATCGAAAGCGGAGCGCCTTTAGTGTTTGTTGGTTTGATGACTTTTATCCTCATCATGAGTTCTGTTACCATGGTGCTTGCTGTTGAAGCAGGCCATCGTAATGCAAAAAAAGAAGTAGTATGGTGGATGATAGGTACAATTATAGGCGGTTTGATGTTCCTGGGTTGCCAGGCTATGGAATGGACTCACCTACATGGCGAAGGCTTTTGGTGGGGACATATCCCTAATAAAGAAACTTTACAGGAGTTTTTTAAACCAGGTGTTCCATATCTACAACAGGCGCACACGTCACAGCAATTTGCAAATTTGTTTTTTACCATAACAGGTTTCCATGGTTTCCACGTATTTACCGGGGTAATTATCAATATTATTATAACAGTCAATGTTTTGGTAGGCACCTATCAAAAACGCGGCAGTTATTTAATGGTTGAAAAAGTTGGCCTTTACTGGCACTTTGTAGATTTGGTGTGGGTGTTTGTATTTACTTTCTTTTATTTAGTTTAAAACTTTAACCTGATTAACATATGTCATCAGAAACTACAGGTGTTCACGCCGAAGGCGACGGACACGGCGAACACGAAACAATGACCAAAAAAAGAATATGGAAAGTATTTTTCATATTGCTGGGAATAACTTGCGTAGAATTCATTATAGCACTTTATTTGTCGCCTCATCACATTATTGCCGCAAATTATGTGAACCCTATTTACATTATATTGACCTTGCTTAAGGCATTTTATATAGTAGGATACTTTATGCACTTAAAGTTCGAAAAGCTGGATATGGCTTTGGCCATAATAATCCCTATACTTTTTATAATCGGTTTAATACTGGTGCTTACAAACGAGAGCCACTATTGGATTGATTTGAGGCTATAATGAAAAAAGCCGGACTTTTTAAAAAGATATTGATCCTGGTACTCATCTTAGTGGTACCAGGATTTTTATATTATTTACTAACCTCACAGGGTAAAAACAGGTATAAGCCGCTTGAAAAATTTGGCCCTAAACAGATTGCCGTAACCACTCATCGCGTTAAAGGCAAGGATATACCCGATACTATATTTCATACCCTGCCCGATTTTAAACTTACCGATCAAAACGGCAATGCGGTATCGTTAAATACCTTCAACGATAAAATATTTGTGGTCGGTTTTTTTTATAGCCGTTGCCCGGACATTTGTAAAGCGATGAATAAAAACATTAGTTTTTTAGATTCTGTTTACATTAAAAACAAGATGGTGTGTTTTGTTTCTATCACCGTCGATCCGGAGCACGATTCCGCCGTTGTGTTAAAAGACTATGCTAAAACATTTAAGCCATCATCAAAATGGTTGTTTTTAACGGGCGACACAAGCACGATATATAATCTTGCCCGGAAAGGTTTTTTAGTGAATGCCTTGCAGCTTAATAAAAACGAGTTTATTTATAGTGATAAACTGATACTGATTGATAAGGATAAACGGATAAGGGGCTATTACACCGGAGCCTCAACTGATGAAATTAACCGGCTGGACGATGAGATTAAAGTATTGATATCCGAGGAACTTCGTAAAAACGATACACCGTTATATTAAGTAAGTATCAAGTACCAAGTATCAAGTAGCAGCTAAGTAACACGTTAATTATAATATGTCAAGTAGCAAATACGATTTTTATGACTCAATGTCTTGATACTCGATACTTGATACTTGATACTCGATACTAAAAGATAATAAGATGACTGATAAATTTATATTTCGCTTTGTAGCGGCCGTATCCATATTTGTTTTTGTTGTGGTGTTGGTTTTAAACCGGAGATTAATCCCGGCGCCTTCAGTGGTGCCTTCATTTACTATTTACTTGCCAAAGTTAAACGCCATTTTAAATGGTACCTGTAGCGTGCTACTG
>DASXMZ010000081.1:0-4278 GCA_036495385.1 Mucilaginibacter sp.
AAAGACCGCACTGCAACAGTTAATGCTAAGTATTTAACGCAAGCCCGTAACGTTATTTTTGATCCTTCGATTATCGTTTTTGTTAACTCTGATTTAACTGTTTCAAGAGCTGCTTTGGTATCAGTCGCGGTAAGGCCGCTCCACCAGGTAAAGTCTTGCAAGGTAGCCGGTCCCCTGCTTGTAAAATAACGGCGTGCTAATTCCATTAAAGCTTCCTCCTTTGAAAAATTATTACTGGGTACCCGGTCGTCAAATAAAGCATAAGTGAATTGCTTGCCCTGTCTGCCGCCGCTGCAAATTACTTTGTCTAATTCGGCGCGCATTAACAGGTGAATAAACCGAAGATCATCGGTTGCAACCCCTGCATCGTTTAGCACGGTCATAACTTCGGCACGGTTAAGCTGCTTGCCGCCTTCCAAAGCTTTGGCAAGCGCATCATTGCTTTGTTTAAAAATTGCGCTATCTAAATTAAGCTGTCGAAACATCGATGCACTTAAAGCATTGATACGCGGCGCGGTGAGTTCAATCATCCACCTGATATCGGCTGGCGAAACAAAATGCCAGGTCGGCCGAAGCACATGTGTACGTATTATGCTGCCTTCGGCCATAGCCTTGTCTATCGCCGCATCGTTGGAATTTTGAAGACGAAGGCCAATCGCCCATTTAGCGCCGGCGTAATCCTGCGCCTGCATTGCTCCGAGCCATTTTACTAAATCTTCGGACTTTTTAAATATCTGTGTTGCTATGTGCTGATTGTGAATGCGCTGTTTGGCGATGTCAAGGGTAGTCATTTTGTAATTTAAGTTTTAATACTCAAATTAACAATTCAATAATGACAGCCGCTTGTCAGCAGTGAAATTTACCAATATTAGGCTCCGATAGAGCCGCTCCACGAAAAGCTAAATCTTTTTCGGACTTCTTGTGCTTTCTAACTTCCGAACTTAAATATATACCTTTAAGTCCTAAAATAAACCACTATGGCACAAAAAGTAATTACTGTAAATATCAATGTCTATGAGCAAAGTGTGACTAACCGTCATTCGGCTTATGAGGTTAATTATGTGAACAGGTACCTTGATGAAGGATGGGTGATTAAGCAAGCACTTCACAGCCCAACTGTAGCCAATTGGACTAACATTACTTTTATTTTGGAGAAGTAGACTAATTGTTGCGAAAATAAGTTTGTAAATTCCCCTGTTAAAAACTTTTATTAAACCATCTTAAACAACATGAAAACTTATTTATTTTTACTAGCTACGGTATTGTATTCCGGCGTTTCTTTTGCCCAGGAGATTCCCGCAAGGTGGGATGAACTTGTCGCCTCTGATTTCCCGAAAGCCCTGGAAAAATCTTCCCATACCTGCATACTACCCATAGGTATATTGGAAAAACACGGGCCGCATTCACCAATCGGAACCGACCTTATCCACGTGCGCGAATGGGCCGCACACGCTGTAAAGGAAGAGTATGCCGTTGTTTTCCCTGATTATTTTTATGGACAGATAAACGAGGCCAGGCACCAGCCCGGAACATTTGCCCTGCCAAGTAAAGTGATTTGGGACTTGCTGGAAGCTACCTGCGATGAAATTGCCCGGAATGGTTTTGATAAAATTATCATCCTGAACGGCCACGGCGGCAACCCTGAGTTTTTAGAATTTTTCATGCAATCGCTGCTGAACAAACGCCATAATTATGCGGTTTACTTATACCGGCCTCAAAATGATGCGGAATATGCCGCCCAATATCGTAAACTGCATAAATCTGACATGGCCACAGATCAGCACGCCGGCGAAAGTGAAACATCAACCCTTCTATATTACCGGCCCGATTTGATGCGCATGGATCGCGCTACTGATCAAAGCGGTGCAAACCAGGGGCGTTTAACCTTACCTGATTTGTATACACCAATCTGGTGGTATGCAGCTTATCCAAACCACTATGCTGGTGAAGGAGCAAAAGCAACTTCAGAGTACGGTAAATTTATCACCGATCATGAAATAGCCTCATTTGTTAAAGCGCTGAAAGAAGTAAAAGCAGATACTAAAACGTTAGAGCTGCAAAACGAATTTTACGATAGGGTGGATAAGTTGAATAAGTAGCGGATGTGCAGATTATAGATGTGCAGATTTTGGATGTGCAGATGCGCGGATTACAAATGTGTAGATGTAAAGAAAGAATTGCCAGGGAAATAAGCAATCGTAATGTTGTTTGAACCTTGATTTACGAGATTTAAGGACATCCATGATTATTACTTGAAGTATTATATTCAACCAAGGAAATCCATAAATCTCGTAAATCAAGGTTCAAACAATTAAATCGGATCACTTCAATATTACCTTAGTAGCGCCATAACCGAACTTTTCTTTTCGGGCGTCCATAAAGGTTTGTATTTTTTGATGCCTGCCCAATACGTGGTGAATCTCGTGCTTTAGTGTGCCGTTTCCCGCGCCGTGTATAAAAGTGATTTCAGGTAATTGATGAACAATTGCTGCTTCGAGCGCCTTATGAAAATAAGTTAACTGAATGCTCAGTATTTCGGAAGTATTTAAAAATTGATGATCATCGCGGAGTTTTTCAATATGAAGATCGATCTCGCTTTCTGGTTTCTCAACAACAACTTTTTCTTCCTTTGGCTTAAAAAAGCTCTCCTTTAGTTTTTCCGCATCGATTATTAAACCCGGATCGTCGAGCTGAATTAACCAGCCCTGCTGGTTTAGTATGGGCAATTGCTTTTTGGATCCTGAAAAGTCCTTTGCCTTGAATTTTTCGTTAATGGCTATTGGAACAGGTGGCTCAACATTTTGTGCGGTATGAAACAGTACATGGAAGATAAATTTTGGCCACAGCTGCAAGTCGGCTAGTTGTTCCGAATGTATTTTTACAGTCGATTTGGGAGCGACAACCCCACCGAATTCACCTTTAAATTGCTGTTTTTTTTCAGTTGTTAATGATGCCAGCACCTGGAATGATGTATCATTTATCAGATAGAAGTGTACTACGGAATTGGCTTTCGGATCACTAACCACTCCAATGTAAATTCCCTTGTCCTGAAATTCGCCTTTTAAAACCTGGTTTTCCTCAGTAGCGCTGGTTTTGGCTTTATCTTGTTGATAGCCATGAACCGAAGTAACTTTACTTGCCAAAACCGGTATTTCGAAATCATCCTCACCGGTTACACCGATCATCTGGTCGTCGATGATACGGGTAACAAAGCCCTCCATCTTCTCATCTACAAACCGCACAAAATCGCCTAATTTATATTTCATGATATTAACAACACTGATTAAATTACGATTCCACCGATAATGTTTGCTCCATTGATAATATTAATCAGCGTAATCAAATCCTATCGGTGTAATTATTTAATAAAAAAGCCACCTGCCTAAAGGCAGATGGCCACAATTAGTTATTTAATACCCCTATTAAAATAACTGATGCAAAGTAAAAAAATATTTTTTGGCCTGCAAATACAAATGGTAAAAAATTAACAAATTTGTTACAAATAGAACATTTTTAGACAATTAACCGGATGTTGCAAAAAAAGAGCCCGACATAGCCGAGCTCTTTTCACAATTACTATTTGATAAAAAAAAACGTTTTATGAATTTTGAACCGAGTTGTTCCAGTCGCCGGCGGCGGCTTTAACTTTAGATTTGGCCTGCTCAACAACATCCTTAACCTTTGATTTTACATTGCCCAAAGCTTCGTCATCATAATCGGAAGCGTCGTTAACTATTCCGCTTATCTTCGATTTTGCCTGGCCGTAAATATTGCTGCTAAATTCTTTTATATCTTTTGTGGTCGACTGGGCTTTGTTTTTAGCGGTCTCAACCAAATCATTTAAATAGTCGGCAATGCCTTCTCTCGTGGTTTCACCTTTTTCAGGAGCCAGCAATAATCCTAAAGCAGCACCTGCCGCTGCTCCTATTAAAAGCGCAGCTATAACTCTTGATTGATCTTTCATGTTCTTTATTTTGATTTTTAGTAGATACAATAAAAGTACAATAACAATGCCACCTTTGTGTTAAAGGAATATTTTATTAGTATTAATCAATAACAAAAAAGGCATCCGCCTTTCGGGAGATGCCTGTACGTTTAATGATTATATTATAATTAAATAACCTTTACATTTACCGCATTTAAGCCTTTTCTTCCGTTCTCTACTTCGAACTCAACTTTGTCATTTTCACGGATTTCGTCGATAAGGCCTGTTGAATGAACAAATACGTCCTGGCCACCATTGCTTGGTGTAATAAAACCAAAACCTTTTGTTTCATT
>DASXMZ010000082.1:0-4901 GCA_036495385.1 Mucilaginibacter sp.
TCATTTTTTAACATTATCTCCAAAAAGCCGGCTGCGTTTTTGAGCCTCTTAAGGTACAATCCGTACAATCGATATCCGCCCCCAAATATCCGGTAGGAGCATGTGAACCAGCAGGATATTCATAAACAGGAATCACTGCCGAACCCAGGGGCACCAAAAACAATTTAACATCATTTTGACACATAGGCGGGCGGCAAAAAAGGAAGGTATCTAACACGCAATTATAAGGGTAAGTCGGATTCCAGTTGGGTAATTGCCCGTTGAAAATAAACACTCTCTTAGTTTGAACTACACACACACTTACATAACCAATCACGGGCTCCGCGGGATTATTTACGTTGTGAATATTGCCCATGATATTGGAGGGTTGAGCGTCAAATATACTGCCTAGCTGTTCGGTGTTCTTTTTTATATTTTCCCAAAATGAATAGGCCGGGCCTGTTAACGCATATTGATGCAACTGGATACTGTATTCGGTTTCGATTTTTTCAGATGTCGATTCAATGGAAGTTACCGGGTTTTGATAAATCACATCCTGTTGTAGCTTTGCCGAAGATCCAAGGACTATGGTGCTGGATGTATCATTAGCAAAGCAATAATAGGTATATTGGTCAGCAGTTCTATTGACTACCGCAACACCGTTAGAAATATAATTTGATTGGTATTGTGCGTGAAATTTCCACGTCTCATCGTAATCCCACCTATAGTAACGGGTGTTGTTGGCTGGGTCGTGTGTATTCACATATATCTGTAAGCCATTGCCTTGTACGGTAAAGCCAACGCTGTCAATAGGCGGGGTAGTTTTTACCTGCTCAAAATCTGAGAGATATTGCTGATTGTTTGATGTTTTGATATCTAAACGATATTTCCTGGTGGTATCAAGGTTTAAACCTGAAACCTTATAATAACCTGGTTTAGTTTCGGTAAGCGGGTAAACACTGTTTTGATCACTTTCAACTGTTAATATTGCACCCCGTTCAGGATTTTTTGTATTGTTGGAAGAAAGGTTAACTGTCCTGCTTAGTTTAATAACGGTTGAATCAGAACCCGCATTTATTACACCCTCTACCACCAGGTAATTCATCGAAGACGCAATAACAGGCGGATTATATGGTTTTTTACATCCTATCATACATATTATCAAAACTAACAAGTAGCTCGCTCTATTCATTTTATTAATTATTTCCAAAAAGCTGGTTGCGTTTTAGAGCCCCTTAAAGTACAATCGGTACAATAATTACTTGCCGACATGTAACCTATTGGAAAGGGCGAGCCGATAGGAACTTCATAAACCGGAATCTCAGCAGAACCAAGCGGGATCAAATTCAACGCAACCTGATTGATACAATTAGGTTTACAATACATATAAAGCTCCGAATCTAACTGGCAATTATAGGGGTCCGCCGGATTCCAAACAGGCAATTGATTGTTAAAAATGAATATCCTCTTTGTCCGAACTACACATACACTTACGTAACCGATTACAGACTCTGCCGGGTTATTTACATTGTGTATATTACCCTTAATATTCGATGGCTGCGCATCAAATATACTGCCCAATTGTTCAGTATTCTTTTTTATATTTTCCCAAAACGTATAAGCATCACCTGTTAAAGCGTACTGATGAACCTGGATGCTGTATTCTGTTTCAATTTTTTCAGATGTGGATTCAATAGAAGTTATAGGCCCTTGATAAATTACGTCCTGTTTTAATTTTGCTGAAGATCCGAGTACTATGGAACTGGATGTATCATTAGCGAAGCAAAAATAGGTAAACTGATCAGCGGTTCTATTGACAATGGCAACGCCGTTAGTAATGTAATTTGAAGCGTATTTGGCATGGAACTTCCATGTTTCGTTATAATCCCATAGATAATAATGAGTATTATTGGCCGGGTCGTGCGCGTTGGCGTATATCTGTATCCCATCATTCTTTACCGTAAAACCGATACTGTCAATAGGTGGCGTTACCTTTACCTGTGCATAATCTGAAAGATATTGCTGGTTGTTCGACGTTTTAATCCTTAAGCGGTATTTCCTTGTGGTATCCAGGTTTAATCCCGATGCCATATAGTAACCGGCTTTTGTTTCCGTTAGTGGATAAACCGTGTTTTGATCACTTTCAACGGTTAGCATGGCATCACGTTCAGGATTCTTTGTACTCTTTGAAGAAAGATTAACTGTACGACTCAGTTTGATAACAGTTGAGTCAGACCCTGCGTTTATTACGCCTTCCACAACCAAATAACTACTTGAAGAAGTAATAACGGGCGGACTATACGGTTTTTTACATCCTATAATACAAATCGTCATAATTAATAAGTAGCTCTTTTTTTTCATACCACTTTTATTTCCAAAAGGCTGGCTGTTTATTAGTACCTCTTAATGTGCAATCAACACATTCAATATCTGCACCGCTATGCCCCAATATTTTACCTGCCGCGTTAACAATTGCGTCCACAGGTATTTCCGGATCCGTTGCTCCTTTATTATAATTAAAATAAATATTTTCCTGGTTTATCGGTGGCCCGTTATTTGGCGGGTGGAACACGAAATAGAAGCTATCAAGTTGGCATTGATCAGTTCGCGTAGGGAAAAATGATAACGGAAGTTGATTGCTGGAAATAAATATCCGCTGACTGGCAACACTGCCAACACTTATATAGCCAATAACAGGTTCCAATGGGTTAGTAGTGGAATGTATATTGCCATTAATATTTGATGGTAATGCGTCAAATATGCTGCCCAGTTGTTCGGTGTTCTTTTTAAGGTTTTGCCAAAAAGCATAGGCATCGCCTGTCAATGCATATTGCCTCACATTAATACTATATTTCTCAGTAAATTTTTCGGAAGTTGAAGCAACAGAAGTCAGCGGGTTATTAACAATAACATCATTTTTTAGTTTGGCCGACGATCCTAAAATAATAGTGCTCGAAGTATCGCTGCGCCAGCATCTGTAAATCTCGTCGTTCACCATATCCCTTAAGAGTACAGTATCTCCGTTTGATTTATACAGGGAGTAATAGTTTGAATGAAATATATAGGTTTCCTGGTAGTCCCAGCGATAATAATGTGTGTTGTTTTTGGGATCGTGAGTATTTGTGTAAATGTTTACTCCGTTACTTCCGACCGTGTAGTTAATGCTATCAATCGATGGGGAGTTCACTACCGCTACAAAATCGGACAAATATTCTTCATTGCTTGTTTTTATCCTTAAACGGTATTTCCGCGTATTATCCAAATTTAAGCCCGGCGATATGTAATCGCCATTCTCAATTTCAGTCAATGGAAAACTGCTGTTTTGGTCACTTTCAACGGTTACCAACGCGCCCAAAACCCGGCTCGAAGTAACCTTGTCTGAAAGTTTAACCGTTCGGCTAAGCTTAATAATTGTTGAATCTGATCCGCTGTTAATTACTCCCTCCACCACCAGGTAACTGTTCGGCGAACTTACAACAGTCGGGTCATACGGCTTTTTACAGCCTGTAACAACTACAATTGCAAAAAATACCACATATCTGAAATAATTTTGCATCATACTAAAACCTGATATTGTAATTAATAAAAGGAATAGGCGTGGCAAATATGGATAATTTATAACCGCTAATAACCCCGCTTTGTTCCGTAAAGAAAGTTGAATATGCATTTTGCCGCCCCGTGATATTATAAACCCCAAATGTCCAAGAGTTGTGTGTCTTTTGGTGTATCCTGTGATTTCCCTCGATATTTACCGAAAAATCCGACCTGAAATAGTCGGGTATGCGGTAGGCATTTCTATCCGAGTAAAACACTCTCTCCGAACCTGCATACTCGTACTTTGCAATAGGCAAGGTTATAGGCCTGCCCGTACTGTATGCTATATCTAATGAAATGCTGTAGCGATGCGTAAATTTATAATTACCGGTAAAATTAACCGCGTGTGGTTTATCCCAATTTGCCGGGTAATAATTACCGCCATTTATTAATTCACCTGCATAAGGGTCATCCTGTTTCAATAAGGTGCGCGAGTAAGTATAGCTCAACCAGCCATTTAATTTCCCCGCGGTTTTCTTTATCAAAAATTCAGCTCCATAAGCTTTTCCTTGTGTATTAATCACGTCTTGTTCAATATGCTGATTTAATAACAATACCGCGCCGCTTTTGTAATCAAGATAGTTTCTTATTCGTTTATAATACACTTCTACCGACATTTCGATTGTATTGGCTTGGGCATTTTTAAAAAGTCCTAATGAAACCTGGTCGCCAGATTCAGGTTTTATATTAGGACTGCTTAAATTGTATACATCGGTAGGGGAAATTGAAGTTGAATTGGTAAGCAAATGAATATACTGATGTAACGTATTATAACCTGCCTTTAACGATAAATTATCATTTAGCAAATACCGGGCGGATATCCTGAAATCGGGCGCTGCATAAGTATTAATAACCTGTCCGCTTTTATAAGTTGTACTATCAAGTACGTTTGCGGGCTCTTTTGGTAAATTGGGCGCATAATTGTCAACCGTTTGCGGTCCTATGTAATTATAGACATTGTACCTGATACCTGCACTAACTGATAAGTTAGGCGTAACATCATATTTGTCCCCTAAATATACGTCACTTTCCAATCCTTGTTCAGTCGCAATCACTTGTGGCACAACCAGCGATTTAGAACCGTCAGGTTCAAAAGTACCGGGGCTGTTTCTGTAAAAAATTGAGCTCAAACCAAAAGTTATGGTGTGTTTGTTGCTTAAATAATAATTAAAATCTGCTTTTAAATTAGTTTGATTGAGATGAAAAGCAAGATCATACCCATTTACCGGATTGGCGGTGCTTGATACATCATACTGGTAGCCGTCGTACCCACCTGATATCACGCTGTATAGTTTATTATTAAAATTATGCTTCCATTTTAATTCAAT
>DASXMZ010000083.1:0-6693 GCA_036495385.1 Mucilaginibacter sp.
ATAATTTTCTTCATCCGTTTAATTTAATGGAAGTGAAACAATAAATTCAGTAAACTCGCTCCCTTTTGTGTCAGCTGTAATGGTGCCGCCATGGCCCTTCACCACGATGTCATAGCTCAGCGATAAACCCAGCCCGGTACCTTCGCCCGCAGGTTTGGTGGTAAAGAAAGGCTGCATGATCTTATCTTTTATTGCTTCGGGAATACCATTGCCGTTGTCCTTTACTTTTATGATGGTATAGCCATTTTCAAGGCCTGTTGTTACGGAGATTTCTGGCCGGTAATAGGCGTCGGCAGTTTTTTTCTTTTGACTTACAGCGTAAAAGGCATTATTGAA
This sequence comes from Mucilaginibacter sp., assembly GCA_036495385.1. Lineage (GTDB taxonomy): Bacteria > Bacteroidota > Bacteroidia > Sphingobacteriales > Sphingobacteriaceae > Mucilaginibacter. Next base: position 337 of record DASXMZ010000083.1, read on the forward strand.
CAAATTGAGCAATACGCGCCCAATATCCTGCTGAACCACTTCTATCTTTGGGATCTTTTCATCAAAATGAGTGGTCATCACCGCATTAAAGTTTTTATCCTTTGCCCGCAAGCCATGATAACTCAATTTTAAAAACTCGTCTGCCAATGCATTGATATTAGTTGGCGTTTTTTCACCCTTGCTTGTCCGGCTGTGCTCCAGCATGCCCTTTACAATGAAATCGGCTCGCTTGCCATGCTGATTGATCTTTTGCTGGTTCTCTTTAATATTGGCCGCTATGGATCTTGCATCAGCCAGGTTACCTTTATCCAACTCTTGCTCCATTTCCTCAACCAGTTCCGTATTCACTTCCGAAAAGTTATTCACAAAATTTAGCGGGTTCTGTATCTCATGCGCTATGCCGGCGGTTAATTCTCCTAAAGAGGCCATCTTTTCGGATTGGATCAGCTGGGCCTGCGTAGTTTTCAATTCCGCAAGCGTTTTTTCCAATGATTTGTGTTGAGCCTCTATTTGCTCATTTCGCTGCTGCAATACCGCATTTGCTTTTTTTCGTTGACTGTTGGCATATAAAAGGATAAGCGCTATCAATATAAATGCCCCAAGAATTCCCAGCAATGTGTAAAACCGAACCTTGTTTTGATAGGCAATCGCGGCCGTCTCCAGGTCGTGCTTTTTCTGTTCCTCGTTATAGGTTAAACTTTGTACCTGTAGCGTTTTTTGCTGACTGAACAAGCTGTCCTTCGCGTTAAGCATTATCTGCTGATATTCGTATGCGCTTTTGAAATCGCTCTTTGTTTTAAAAACGTCAGTCAATAAGGCGGTCGTTTTCATGATGGTTTCGGGATTACGGTCAAGCTTTCCTTCTTCATATGCCTTTTTTGCAAAATAAATACAGGAGTCAAGTTTATTTAGCTTCTGGTAAGCCTCGGCCGTCCTTCGGTGGTCTTCATTTTGTAAATAATGGTTGTTTTTGGTGCCTATTTGAGCAGCACTTTTATTATAATAGTTGATGGCTTTGGCATAATTCCCTTTTTTAAATTCAATGATGCCAAAGTTTCTGATCAGGAACCCTATATTGCTTTCGAGGTGCTTTTCCAAAGTCAAAGTGTAAGCCTTATTGGTGTACCATAGGGCGGAGTCGAGCTTGTTTTGGTCGAGGAAGTTTCTGCTGAGATTATTACTTTCTATGATTACTTGTTGGTACATATTTGCACGTTCCACCACGGTCAATGCTTTGTGATAATTCTCCTCAGCCTTTTTTAAATCGTTAAGTTTGCTATAAGCTAAGCCAAGCGTATTGTAACATTCTGAAATTGTGCCTGGGTCTTTTATTTGTATTGCCCTGGGCAGCACCTCAAAAGTTATCCGCAATGCGCCCGGGATATCGCCCATAGCCTCGAAATAACTGGCAATATTTGCAAGAGACCGCACTTCGCCATATTTATAATGAATTCTACGGGAAATAGCCAGCCCCTGCCTGGCACAAAGCAGGCCAGAGTCGGTGTTGGTTTGTAGATATACTCTGATAGCTTTTGCATCAAGCAATCGCACCAGCGTGGTATCCTGCTTGTTTTTTTGGTAAGCCTTTTGTAAGCTGTCAACGGTTTTGTTTTGGGCAAAGGCACAGCCCGGGTGGATTGTAATAAGGATAATTAAAAAGAAAAGTTTCTTCATATTTTTACTGCCGGAAGTTTAATTATAAATTCAGTGTATTCTCCTTCTTTGGTGTCAACGTCAATACTTCCTCCGTGCCCCTTCACAATAATATCATAACTTAATGATAAGCCTAGTCCCGTGCCCTCGCCAGCAGGCTTGGTGGTGAAGAATGGTTGCATTATCTTATCTTTAATTGCTTCGGGGATACCATTGCCGTTGTCTTTAACGCTGAGCCCCCAACCCCCTGAAGGGGCCTTAAAAGTGCTTACGGTAACAACTGGCGCATAAGGCAGCCCACCCTCTTTCTGCTTTTGATTTACCGCGTAAAAAGCGTTGTTGAACAGATTAAGCAATACCCTGCCTATATCCTGTTGAGCCAATTCTATCTTCGGCAGGGTCTCATCAAAATTAGTGACGAGTTCGGCATTAAAGTTTTTGTTTTTTGCGCGCAGACCGTGATAACTCAACTTTAAAAACTCGTTTGCCAATACATTGATATTTGTCAGGATTTTTTCGTCTTTGCTAGTCCGGCTGTGTTCCAGCATACCTTTTACAATAAAATCGGCACGTTTGCCATGATGGTTTATCTTTTCTTCATTTTCTATAACATCATTTGCTATGCTTTTTACCTCATCTAAATTGCCCTTGCCGATTTCGTTTTTCATTTCGGCCAATAACTCTTTGTTCACATCCGAAAAATTATTCACAAAATTGAGCGGGTTTTGTATTTCATGTGCAATACCCGCTGTGAGTTCACCTAATGAGGCCATTTTTTCACGTTGGATGAGTTGGGTTTGAGTGGTTTTTAATTCAATAAGTGAATTTTTTAATTCGGTAGTGCGTTCATCAACCTTCTGTTCCAGTACCGCTTTTTGTTCTGCAATGAGTTGATTTCTTTCTTTTTCCTTTTCAAGCGCCTGTTGTGCTATTTTTTTCTGAAGAATGCGAAAGCGCTGTAATAAAATCCATGAATAGGCCGTCACCAACCATACTAAACAAAGCGTTTCAATTAAATGCCAGTGATCACTCAACCAAATAGATAAATCACCCAAAATTGTATAGCCTAAATTTTGATACAATCTTATTATTACATTGACTGCTCCCCAAAACACGAAGGCGGGCAAAATTAATGTCATTAACGGTTTGTCCGACTTTTCTTTATTTTTTAACAAAAGGAAGAAAGTAAGTATGTTGCTTATCGTAACAGCTATGTTACCATATGTGGCAATGACAAAGCCAATGGTATTTACGCGGAAACCAATGATAAGTACCAATGAACCAATCAAAAAATAACAGATATTTAATACGAGTAAAAATTTGTCCCAGCGCGGCAAACGAAGCTTTGTTTGTAATAAGGAACGAATAAAAAATGTTAAAGAAATAATTGCAAAAATCCACATGAATTCTATCATATAGGTCTGAAATACCCTATATTCTCTTAAAAAGACAAAATAAAATTCATTGCTCATTCTGCCAAGTCCGATGAAGACCAGATAGACGGAAAAGTAAAGATATACCCGTTCTCTGCTCACCCGGAAAAAAAAGAAATTAAATAATGCGGCAAAAAGAAGCAAGCCAAAGAGAATTGAATCATGTATGTATTCGATATAAAGGGAATCGCTTTTTACATATTCCTGAATATCTCCCATCGTAGAGCCAAAGCCGATTGAAATATTATTGGGATCGGAATAGAAAATATAATGATTATATATCCTTTGATATATCATTAATTCTTGGCCAGGTTTTAAAGAAAGCGGTATGATCCGTATTGTCTTAAATCCGTTAAGTTTGCTCCATGGAGTCAGTCTTCCGGTTTCATACCTGTTCCATAGCCCGCTGTTCGCAGTTACATAAAATGTCGATTGCTCATCATCGGTTCCGCCTAAACTAATTTTTGCATCATGATCCATTCCGTTTTCTAAAACATACCTGAACCAATTGGTATGGAAAGTATAATTTACTTTAGTTGTCGTGGTATAATGAAATCTTTTGGCTAGTGACGGCTGAAGTACCTGGTCGAAAGTTAACAGACCGTCCTTGTCTTCAAGCGTTTGCCAATATTCATAAGGAAGTTGCTGAAAAATTACCGTATCTGTTTTTATAATGTAAGCTGGCTGCAAACCGGTTTGAGCCATCGCCTTTATTAGCGAAAACATTAATAAAAAATTAAAGAAAAGCAGCTTTTTCATAATTTCGGTTTAATGGCAGATAAACGATGAACCTCTAAACTGACAGTTTCGGGTGTAAATAGTAGCCAAAATTGAGGTCTTTCTCATGAAAAAGGTGCGGTTGAAAATAATTTCTTTAAGTAACCAAATTATCTGGTAATAAACAAAATTATAATGACCTATTTACCTAGATTCCAAAACAGTATGGAGCTTCGAAAACAAAAAAGGCTCCGGAACCGGAGCCTAAAAAAAACTAAAAAACAAGAAATATTATACTGCTTCTGCCGATTGTTTTATCTTCCGGGCTAAACCGACACTGCTAAGTTCATCGGCAAAAGCTATAAAAGCTTTATTATTTGATATGAACGCCTCGCTGTCTATCAAGCTTTGAAGGTTCACTTTTCCTATAACAAACTTGTAATTGCCCGAATAATATCTTTCGCGGATATCAATAAAGTTTAAAGCTTCAACAAGGCTTTCGTCCTCATATCGTAAATAAATTTGAAGCTCGATATTATTGGTAAAATTCAAGCCGCCAAGTTCTTTTGCTTTTTTATACTCATACTGATAATCATACCTCAAAGCGGCGATATCCGACAATACCGCTGAACCAGTAGGATGGCCGCCGGCGCCCTTGCCAAAAAAGAATTGCTGATCCGCGAAAGCTGCCTGCACTATTACGCCATTGTATTCATACTCCACGTTGTACAAAAATTCCTTTTCGTTTACAAACTTCGGTAATACAAATAAGGTCACATGGCGATCATCTAATTCTTTAGCCACAGGCACCAGTTTAATTTTCAGGTTCTTTTCACGGGCGTATTGAAGGTCGTAGGCCGACAGATTTTGAATACCCAGGTTGAATACATCTTCGGGCTTTATCACAATACCGTAGGCATGTGCGGCAGCAATCACCAATTTATACTTGGCATCATATCCGCCGACGTCACTGGTGGGATCAGTTTCGGCAAAGCCAAGATCCTGCGCTTGTTTTAAGGCGCTGAAATAATCCATGTTCTCGTTATAGCCTTTTGATAATATATAATTTGAAGAGCCATTAAAGATACCACTAATAGAATGCAGCAATTCATTATCATAATACTCTTCCAGGTTACGGATAATGGGAATACTTCCGCAAACCGAGCCTTCGTACAACAAGGATGTACCGTGCTTTTGTTGTAACTCAATCAGCTCACTTAAATAAGTGGCAATCATTTTTTTGCTGGCCGATACAACGTTTTTTCCACTGCTTAAAGCCCTGGATACAATTTCGAAAGCTGCCTCTGTATCATTTATAAGCTCAACAATAGTATTTATCTCAGGGTTGTCGAGCAGTTCATCTCTGTCGGTAGTAAATAAGTGGGAGGGAAGGGTGCGTTGTTTATGCGGGTCCTTAATAGCAATTTTAATAATCTCGAGGTTTAAATGCTTTGTCCTGATTATATCGTACAAGCCCTGGCCAACCACGCCAAAGCCGAATAGTCCTATATTTAACTTTTTACTCATTATGCAATTCGCTGTAATTCAATTATTTTACCTTTTACCCCAGTCTTAAAAAAAGAGGTGATAATGTTTGTTAGTGCCTCAGTTTCAATCAAAAAGCCATCGTGGCCATAAAATGAATCAATTTCGGCAAAGGCCGATTTTGGTATATGCCTGAACAAATATTGTTGTTCTTCTATCGGGAACAGAACGTCCGATTTTATTCCTATAACAAGTGTACGAGCTTCAATGAGGCTTAAGGCTTTTTCGACCCCATGCCTGTTACGGCCTATATTGTGCGAATCCATGCTTTTTGATAAATACCAGTAGCTATAGGCGTTAAACCGGTTTATCAGCTTTTCGCCCTGGTAATTTTGATAGGATGCGGCGCGATAGTCGTCGACATGATTGTCTTTTTCTTCCTGCTGGGTAATAGCGTAAGTTTTATAGTTGCGGTAGGATAGGAGAGCGATGCTGCGGGCAGCTTTTAAACCCTTTTTACCGCCATCAGGCGTACTGGAATAAAACGTACGGTCGGCGCTAATGGCTAACCGCTGCGATTCATTAAACCCTATGCCCCATGGCGAATGCTTTGCGTTGGTGGCTATCAGGATGACATTTTTAATAAAATCAGGCGCCATTATAGCCCATTCCATTGCCTGCTGGCCTCCAAGCGAGCCCCCAATTAATATTTCTATATGTTCTATTTGTAAATGTTCGGCCAATAGTTGGTGTACCTTTACTATATCCCTTACAGTAAATTGAGGAAAATCTAAATAATAAGGTTGACCCGTTACCGGATTTGTGCTTAAAGGATTGGTACTTCCGTACGGCGAACCAAGGATATTAGCGCAGACAATAAAGTACTCTTCGGGATTAAAATAATCTTTTTCACCAAACAAGCCTTTCCACCAGTCAAATACATCCGAGTTTGCAGTAAGCGCGTGGTTTACCCATACCACGTTATCCCGGTTTTTATTTAATGTTCCATAGGTATGGAACCCGATCTCTAATTCTCTTAATTGTTTGCCCGATTCGAGTTTAAAGGGCT